>NZ_JAUBTB010000001.1:0-90858 GCF_036704965.1 Microcoleus sp. F10-B2
ATTTCAGCCTAAAAGTGTTTGGCTTCCAAGTTTTCACAACTGATAAAGAAATCCGACCCACATCTGCGGAATGTGGGATATAACTTGGTTTACGGTTGGCAGGTTTTTGACAGGGCGTTGATGGCTTGTTTGGTGTTTGAATGCGGCAGACAAGTGTATTTTGTAGATGGCGCTGATGCAAGTTATGCTTTAGGAATGAAAAATTAATAACTTGATTAATTCGTGAGTTGAGGTACCGCTCGATAATTCCATTTGGGTAAATATTCATCAAAAACAATTTTCAGATTTTTTTTAAAATCATCAGTTACCTTTCGACCAATTTCATAGATTTTATCTACCACATTTACAACTACAGATAGACCCTTGTTAGTGTGAGTTTTTTCCATGAGACTTTTGACTAAATTTAGACTTGTAAAAATCACTCCTTGACAGGCTCTGGTTATATGAGGGAAGAGTCGATGTTCAATGGGATTGTATTTAGATGTATACGGAGGGTAATGAGCTATTCTGATCTCAATTCCAATTTCATCTACTAACTTTTGTAAATCTTGCTTAAAGATATAATGATTAGCATTATTGCTACCGCCACCATCACACTTAGCTAGAATCGAATTGGCATGAGGATATGCGGCCTTTCCATAATTATTCCACCAGTGTTTGATGGATTCACAAGCAAATTCACTGGTATCTTTACTGTTACCTAATGTTACATATCCTCGATTTTTTTGGCAATCGTAAATTCCATGTGGAATCACTTTCCCACAACCTAAACTCCAAAAATCATGGTAAGACAGTAATGACAGGTTCGGTTGTATAAAGAGTACCGGGACGATACAAATTCCCTAAAACTTCTTTCTTTTTGGTATCAAAACGGTTGGATGGGATTACCTGCTTTTCTATACTGTGTGTCGAGCATAGCAATATTTTCAAATTGAGAATTACGATTTTTATTAGTTCCTATTGTTTGCTTTTTTTGTGCTTTTCGCTTGACAAATCCATGCTTTTTTAAGAGTTTACTTATTAGAGGAAGACTGACAATAAATCCGGCATTTTTCAGTCCAACAGCTATTTCTTTATGCGTCAAATTTGTCCATTTAATTAGCTCATTCATTGGGTCTCCCGCTGTCTGGAACTTTAAAACTTCTAAAAAAGCTTCATCAATACCGCTCCTGGTAGCTAAAATACTTTTTCTTCCTCCTCCTTTTTTTCTGATCCTTGAATTATTAATAGTCGTTTCATTCATTGTTTCTAAATCTTTAATTCCCTGGACAATAGTATTTCGACTGCATCCGCAAAGTTTCATTATATAGCTAATTCCACCCCATCCTAATTTTTGAGCTTCGATAGCTGCATACCTTCTTTTATCCTTTTCTGATAAGGATTTATAAAATTTTTTCATTTCTGACTCAATTGAATTAGAATAAGACATGGGTTTAAACGCCAATTAGAGTAGTTGAGTAGAAAAATCCGTTGTGACTTAATCTCTGTTTGGGTGAAAATTGCAATAAGCGCACTTTTTTCAGTATAACCGATAATTCATCAACTTATTTATTTTTCATTCCTTAGCTGCTAAGGACATGAAAAAAAGATTGAACTCGTAATGGCTATGTTTATAGCGAGGAATTCAGGGCTAAGGTGCGATTGCGCTACATGGCTAAAGTCCCTACAACAAATTTTGATCTGCGTGCCTGTGTTTCGTGCTATGATTTTTTGGCGTTAATTCGCTCTAGCAACTCACGAAATTTTAGCAATTTAACTGTTAGGAGATTTGACTGTGCTGAAACTTTATTACAATCCGCTGTCCACTAACGCTCGCCGAGTCTGGATTGCTTTGCTGGAAAAAAAGATTCCGTTTGAATTAGTGGCGCTCAAGTTAAATGGCGATCAATTTCAGCCTGATTTTCTGACAATTAGCCCTTTTCACCACGTTCCTGTTTTAGCTGATGGGGATTTTCATTTAATAGAAACGCTAGCAATTCTTGATTATCTGGAAGCTAAGTATCCTGCCCCTGCACTGCTACCGGAGGATGCTAAAGAAAGAGCGATCGTCCGAATGGTACAAATGGTAGCAGTCAACGAATTGTCACCCGCAATGAGTCCTTTGGTACGCCAGACTTTCGGTGGGGCGGGCGACCCGGAAAAGTTGGAACAAGCTCGACAGCAAGTGGCGGCGGTACTGAGGTTTTTTGAGGATTTATTGGGCGATCGACCTTTTTTTGGCAGCAGCAGCGGCATTACCCTCGCCGATGTTGTGGCAGGAGTTTCCGTGCCTTGGCTGCCCGAGTTAGGCGTGTCTTTGGAAAAATACCCCAATTTGCAGGCTTGGGGCGATCGGCTAAATTCCCGCGCTTCTTGGCAAAAAACTCAAGCCAGTCCCGAACTGGTGGAAGCCTTTAAATCGCAGATGAAACAGTTGATGAAAGGTCAGCAAAGTTAGCCTTTGAGTGACTAAATCAATTAGTTAAGAAAGACATCGGACAACTGGATTTGATAACCGTGTTTTCCGGCGAATAGAATTTGCTGTGGCACAAACTATCCTCCCTCTCTAAGAGACAAAAAAAAAGAGGCAGAGCGAACCAAATTTATTACGACTAATGACCAATGACTAATGAGTAATGAATAACTTAATTTACAAATATCCTCCTCTTTTACCAGGAATTCTCATCAAGCGGTACAAACGATTTTTTGCCGAAATCGAATTAGATTCGGGAGAAATAATCACCGCGCACTGTCCGAATACCGGTCCGATGACTGGTGTTTGCATTCCAGGCAATCCAGTGCTAGTATCTCCCAGCGACAATCCTAAACGCAAGTTAGCTTATACTTGGGAATTAATTAAAGTTTGCGATACTGTGCCAATTTGGGTGGGAGTTAATACTGGGCTGCCAAATCGAGTAATTAAATTAGCTTTGGAATTAGGTTTGTTTCCAGAGTTGGGTAGTTACAGTTTAATTCAACCAGAAGTAGTTTACGGGCTAGACAAAAAAAGCCGAGTTGATTTTTGGTTGACTGGCGATACTAAACCAATTTTTATAGAAGTTAAAAATACAACTTGGGCAAAAGAAAACTTGGCTTTATTTCCCGATACAGTCACAGAAAGAGGACAGAAACATTTGAAGGAATTGATGGAAGTGGTGCGGCAGGGTTCGAGGGCTGTAATGCTGTATTTTATTAATCGGGGGGATTGTACTGATTTTGCTCCAGGGGATAGTGCCGATCGCCTTTACGGAGAATTGTTCAGACAGGCTATGAATGAAGGTGTCGAAGTTTTGCCTTGCCGGTTTGACGTGACGCCAGAAGGTGTTCGGTATTTGGGCTTAGCAAAACTGGATATTTGAGATTTGGTGCGCTTCATGGGGGCAAACTCAGTCAAACTGGTCAAGCCGACTAAATGCTACTCACCCCCCAACAAGCTGCTGCTTAGCCTCAGATGCGTAAGCCATGAAACTGTCAGAAGTGTTGCTATTCGGAGACTTGAACAGTGATTTGAAATTCCTCAATGGTTGATTCCTCACCAACCCACTCACGCAAGTTTTTTAGTTGTAATTTTACTCGACCGGGATTGTTTGCTTGAAAGGTGAACACGCGCTGCCCGCCACCACCTATCCCTGTATTACTAGGCAGATTAATGTCGTCACTTTTGAATTGTAAAACTTCTGTATCTAAGGCGGGCAGAGACCAGCGGTAGCCTGTTGTTGAATTTTCGTCTAAACGAAGTATGAGTGTCTGTCCGCGCTTGAGGGTTAAAACTGTACCACTATCGGCTTGAGATAAAGTTACTTCAGACATAGATTGTAATGTATGGGGTGATGGAGGTAGCTGTATAGATTGCTGTTTTGGCTGTGCGGTCGGCACTGGAGGAGATGTTGTGCGAGTATGTGAAGCAATGTTAGGAGACAGGGGGGTAAAGGATACTAAATAGGTCGAAAGGATTAAGGCTAAAAACATATTTATGTACAAAAGAAACAGCGATAGCCAAGTTTAGTCGCGCTAGAAGCGGAATTGGCTGGGTGGCGGTTGACGGTTGCATGGTGAACCTTGAAGTTGAACCATCAACCGTCAACATACTAGATGCAAAATCTTTGATTCCAGCGCGGCATAAACTGGGAGAGTCGGCGACAATCAAGCTTTACCAAACGTAAAGGGTGGATACTTTGTTGTCGGCTTCTTCATAGTATTGGACGGGTTTAGCTAACACTTTAGCATGGGCTGCAATGACGTTGAAGGCAACGATCGCAGAGTCAGAATTATCGGCAAATTTGCGCCAACCAATCTGATCCACATACATATAAGCGTTACGAGTTGAGCTGTTTGTCCACAGTCCCAGTACCTTTTTATCAGTTTGCCAAGCTGTGTTGCCTTGACTAACAGCATTTTGAGCGGGGGGATCGAAGGTGGGACGCTCTTCTTGACTTGCGGTTTGCTTCGCAGCTTGAACGGGAGGTTCTTGGGTGGGGTAGGCTTCCATTTTTATTTCCTTGGTATTGGGGTTGAAGGGTTGTGCGATCGCCTGACAAGGCAGACAAACCTCATTAGGTGAACCGGCTGGATTGCTGGAATAAGTCATGGTCGTTCCTTAATCTCTAGAAGCGTATCGTTAATTGTTGGACTTGGGATTTTGGACGATCGTCTCAAGTCCGCTGTTTTTTACCAGGCGTAAATTACCAGGCGTAAATTTCTTTGATGATGCCGTTCTCTTGATAGAGGCTGACTGCACGATCGCCGGCTTTAGACGCAGCAAGCTGAATCAACATATCGAGGTTTGTTTCATCGCTAGCATCAGAGAGTTTTCTCCAGCCGATGCCTTCGCTGACATAAACGTAAGCATTGCGATCGGCATTATTTGTCCAGAGTCCGAGAATTTTCACATTTGACAACCAGCCGGTTTCAACGATGCCATCTACCGCGAACATACTAGAGTCAATCCCGCACTGCCCGTAAGCGATGCGGAAAAAGCCATTCTCACCAAAGTTCTGTCCCCAGCTATTTTTGGCAATCCAATAGCCTTCGGTGTCGTTGTAACCCACGATCGAGACACAGTGACCACCCTCAACCTTGCCGCTAACCATGCGATAAATGCCGCTTTTGTAAGCGAAGAAATCTGTGTAGACAGTGAAGCAAGCTACCAACGCGCCGCGAGTGGAAAGCCATTCCTTCATATCTGCGATCGATTTAATCTCATGCCACCCGCTAATTTTAACGGCGCTACTTTGCCAGTTACTCGCGAGGTTGCTGCAATTTTGATCGGCTGCGGTGTAAGGGTAAGAAGCTTCGATGGCGAGTCCTGTTTTGGCAGAATCCATTGAGGGTGGCACCCACCAACCGTTCCCGCAGTTACGTCCTAGGGCGCGGGCATAGCAGTAGAACAAGTGAGCTTCGGATAAATCGATCGCCAGCGCCGGATTGTTGCGAATGCGGCGAAGGGTGGTTTCGATCGTTGCCACAGTACCAAACGCCACACAAGAACCGCAAGAACCTTGGTCTTTGACTGATGTCACAAATCCACCTGTCCGCATATCGAAGCTAGCGGGAAACCCAGCAGTCTCGCCTTTAATCTGTGCCGACTTAAAGACTTCCTGATTGATCTTGGAGATCTGCTCTTGTTCTTCCAAAGACGATTCGTTAGGCCCAGGCGTATAACCGAGGCGCAGTTGCTTTTCGGCATCTGAAAGCTGAGTCATGCTCGTTTCGCCAGCTTGCCAAGAGGCACCTGCTAGCTCGATTGCTGCTTGCAATTTAATGGAATCCATGTCATCTCCTTAAAATGTAAAGTAGGTTGGAATCAAACTAAAATCGCTCGTGAGTTGCCGTATTTTGTGCTCTTTTTTCGAGCTGCGATCGAACGCTGGATAACAGCGTTTGATTTAATAGTCTTCCAAATAAACTTTGCGAACAATACGACGATCCGCGTACAGGATTGTGAAGACATTGCAACAAATTTGGCCTGTTTTTGGCATAGCTTTTTCTCACAAGACCGTGGCGTGAGAAATCTGGGCTTACACCCCAGCGCCAAGCCTTGCGTTTATGGCGTATGGCCTGGGGTTTCCGGCAAAAAAGCTAGCTACAAGCAGATAATCGTGCCGTTCTTAGAAACACACTTCCACGAGGAAAAAGGAGTCGTCCGATAACAAGCCTGTGCTTTATAAGTCAGACACTTACCTTGCAAACACACTTGAATTGATGCCTTAGCTAAAAGGATATTCCCTTGAAGTGTCTGGCACTTATTGAGACCTATATTGGCGCAGGCTACCTCAAGTCCTGCCAGTTTCAGGCAGACTTTAAAGCCATCGCCAACTTTGGAATAGCAAATTGCGATCGGTCCAATGATGTTAAAGCAACCGGAGAGGGCTTCATGCAGTTCTAAAGTTGCTGCCATCTCCCCATCTGCTGCGGCTACTTCCGCAACACCTTCCGGACTAACCAAGGTGGCTAGTCCCTCCCCATCTAGGAATTCCAAAGGATCGTAGTCGAGTTCTATCAATTCATGGTTTGCCATAATCTTGTCGCCTTCATTTAGGTTTTAGTTGTTGTCAATTAGACACTTCAGGCAAACAGCAACTGCGGTGATGCTGTTTGCTTTCTTTGTGTATGCTCTAATTCTCTTCAACATCAACTCGGGCAACTATACGACGATCTGCGTATACAATTATGAAGGTATTGCAACTGATTCTGCTTTTAATAACCCCAGCTTTTCCAGAGCAACCATAACAGCAGCAGTCCGGGTTTGTACGCTTAGTTTCCCGTAAAGATGCTCCAGATGTTTTCGCACTGTTCCTTCACTGCAACCGAGCACTTTAGCGATTGCTGCATTGCTTTTATCTTTGGCAATCCAGAATAAAACCTCCGCCTCGCGTTTGGTGATTCCTAGCGATTCCAGGGCGGAAATAGAAAAAGATTGCAGTTCTTCTTCCTCCAATAGCAACAGATATTGCTCCTTGATGGGATCGGGAATCAGACGGACGCTCAACTGTCTTCCTGCTTGTTGAATGTGCAATGGTAAACAGCGAGATGGAACATCTCCGTTGAACTTGAGTCGCGCAATCTGATCCTTGAACCAATGTTGTAAGGATTCTGGCAAGGAATATGGGATGTGCGGTAAAAAATACTGGCTCAAAAGTTCTTCTGCCCGTTGAGTCATGAATTTCACTTGCCCTGCAATCTCCACAACTATCGCCCCTACCCGATCCAAGATTTGTTTGACTATTAGCTTAATTAAAGTATCTGGTTCCTTGCCAGTGCGATCGCTCTCGACTTCGAGAGTAGAATGTTGGTAGCAATTTTGGTAACTTTTGGCCTCAGCTTTTGCTGCTGGGAATTTATCAATACCTTCTGATGTCAAAATAACTGCGCGCTGACGCTTTTGTGTCTGGGAATTCATGGGAAGTATCTCCATTGGCATACAGGGTGAGAATCACGAAACAAGATACCCTTGCAGTGCGGGTATCTAGCTCATTTCACTCTTGTTGAGGTCTACAACTGTAGAAATGCACTCTGAAATTTTTTGACAGTCCCTGATTTAAGTGGCTTTTCTTAAGTAATCACTAACTAATAACACTCGCTAGCTGTTAGTTACCAGTCGCATAATCGAGTGACTTGCATAAATTTTATTTTTGTGTTAAAGGCAGTAGAGGGTATTGTATAGATTAGCGATTGGCGAAAAATAAAGTGACAGTCAATCGATTTTAGATTTTAGATTTTAGATTTTAGATTGAAGAAAGCGACCCCACGGATTTATCCGGGGGCTTGTACCCTGGTTGTTTTTGGTCAGGAAAAAATTTTATTATTTAATCCGCAAAATATCAATTTCTACATGGGAGGCGATCGCGCTTTTTGGAAAAATGCGATCGCTTCCAACACCTAGCGCTGTAAAAAACCCTTAGCTAGGCGTTTCTTAATCTTGAAGGCAAACAAGCCTAATCCTGCAACGATCGTGGCAGCCATACTGCTAGGTTCTGGCACTGCTTCAGCAATACTGAGAGAATTGATGCCCACAGCCCGATCGCCCTCAGAACTGCTATAAACGAGCCGCGAGATGTTGGCCGCATCACTGCGAACACCGAGAAATTGAGCCGAATTATCTAGCGCTAATGAGGAGGTTCCTTGGGTTGAGAAACTGCCTAACAAATTATTATTACTGTCAAATGCCGAGATCGATGCAGTGAATAAAAATGTATCATCTACCGCTATTTGCGTCCCGGCGGCCGCTACGGGGCGATCGAAACTAATTGTCAGCGGGCCTGGGTTTCCTACTGATGGCTGCAGGCCTGGTCTTAAACCAGTCAACAAAATGAAATCGCCGCTGGCAAAGTTGGTGGGAATGCCTGGTGAAGGTAAGGTTTGAAAAAGTAAAGGAGGCGTCACTCCTGGGGCTGCTGCGGAGGGAATGCTGACATTAATTCCGAGTCCTTGCTCCGAGGTGACTGAGAAGAAGTTGGGCAATACTTTAAACGGCGGCTGGACTGGCCCTAAAATCGACCAATCAACGCGATCGCTCCCTCCTAATGCAGCGCGATCGCTCACGAATGTCAGATTAGCAGCTTCAACTGGCGGTGCTAACAGAATTAGCAGAGTGCCGATCGCAGTTCCCGCAGCGGATATTTTTAGCGGTCGCGTTTTTTTTTCTATCGGTACAAATTCCGGCAGGCGATCGCTTTGTGATAGATGCACTTTGAAGTGTTGAAATTTGTTACAAATCATAATAATTTCTCCCTTCAACTTTTCCACAAATTATGACAATATTCGGGTTGCCTCCCAACTGAATGTTTAAATTAGGTTGATGTCTAATATAGTTTACATCCTGAGAATTTACTATTATTCTTTAACAAGACATAACATTACGCATAATTTCGTAAAAGTCGGTGTTATCAACATTTTGTTCAATCTGTAAATAATGGAACTTCCAGCACAAATCCAGGTAAAACATCTTCTCCAGAAAGTTGTGTTGGTAAAGAGCGAACCTCTTTTGTTTGTCCCTGTCGGTAAATTTCTACCTGCTGATTCTGTGGATTAAACAACCAACCCAAGCGCACGCCACTTTGCAGGTATTCCAGCATTTTATCTTGTAAGGTTTGCAGATTGTCCGATCGCGAGCGCAGTTCAATGACAAAATCCGGCGCGATGGGGGGAAATTTCTGTCGTTGTTCTGGAGTCAGCGCTTCCCAGCGAGACAATTCCACCCATGCTACATCAGGAGAACGAGATCCTCCACCGGGCAATTTGAATAGCGTAGAAGAACTAAACACCTTACCTAGTTGGGTTTGGCGATTCCAAATATAAACCTCACCGCCGAGATCCATCTCGCGACTACCGCTATCGCCGCCCACTGGAGACATCACAATTAATCTTCCTTCAGCATCGCGCTCGATCGTCAATTCAGGATTGCTGAGACAGAGTTGATAAAACTGCTCATCGGTAAATTGAACGCGATCGAGATTAACTTTTAGGGGTAACGTCAGCAAGGTCATCGTCATTACTCCCGATTTTTGAGACCTGGTAATTTCTATTTTAAGATAATGTTTCGCTTACAATACACTTGTAGCATCTAATAAAAAAGAGCGATCGCACTATGGGAATGACTCTGACCGAAAAAATATTAGCCAAAGCATCAGGCCGCACTAAAGTCGAGCCCGGAGAAAATATCTGGGTAGAAACAGACGTGTTGATGACCCACGATGTCTGCGGCCCCGGCACCATCGGCGTTTTCAAACGCGAATTCGGTGAGAATGCGAAAGTCTGGAACCCAGACAAAATCGTCCTCATTCCCGACCACTACATTTTCACCAACGACGAACGCGCTAACCGCAACGTCGATATTCTCCGCGATTTTGCCAAAGAACAAGGGATAAAATATTTTTACGACATCACGGATCGATCGGACTTCAAAGCAAATCCCGACTACAAAGGAGTTTGCCACATCGCCTTAGCACAAGAAGGCCACACCAGACCGGGCGAAGTGCTCTTCGGCACAGATTCCCACACCTGCAATGCCGGCGCTTTCGGACAATTCGCCACCGGTATCGGCAATACAGACGCGGCTTTTATCATGGGAACCGGCAAACTGTTAATCAAAGTTCCGGCAACCATGCGCTTTGTATTCAACGGCGAACTGCCGGATTATTTGTTAGCAAAAGACCTGATTTTGCAGATTATTGGTGATATTAGCGTTGCTGGTGCTAACTACCGGACAATGGAATTTGCTGGCGATACAGTGGAACGTTTGACGATGGAAGAACGGATGACGCTGTGCAATATGGTGATTGAAGCTGGCGGTAAAAATGGCACGGTTGCGCCGGACAAAACTACGTTTGATTACGTTACTTCGCGGACTGACAAACCCTTCGATTCATTTTACAGCGATGGGGATGCTAAATTTTATAGCGATCGCACCTACGATGTCAGCAAATTAGAACCAGTCGTCGCCAAACCTCACTCTCCCGACAACCGCGACTTAGCCCGCAACTGCCGCGATGTCAAGATCGATCGAGTTTACATCGGTTCCTGCACCGGCGGCAAAACCTCCGACTTCCTGAATGCCGCCCGCATTCTCAAAGGAAATCAAGTCAAAGTTCCGACGTATTTAGTACCAGCAACTCAGAAAGTTTACGAAGATTTGTTTGTCACAAAATACGAGGGTCAAACGCTTTCGGAAATCTTCTTAGCAGCAGGCTGCATCGAGCCCGCAGCGCCTTCTTGCGCCGCTTGTTTGGGGGGGCCAAAAGATACTTTCGGGCGGATGAATGAACCCGAAATTTGCGTGTCTACAACTAACCGCAATTTCCCCGGTCGGATGGGGAATAAAGAAGCGCAAGTTTATCTAGCTTCGCCTTACACGGCGGCGGCTTCTGCCCTGACTGGGTATGTCACCGATCCGCGCGAATTCCTGTGTTAGAAGTTTATAAGACTTACGCACGAGTGTTTAGAAACCGGGTTTTTTTACGACAAGACGCATTGTAGACCGCAAATTAGGTAAAAAACCCGGTTTCTGGGCCCCCCTGCGTCCAGGACTGTTAAATAAACAAGCTAGGTGAGATTTGAAAATAATCGCCGAGTGCCTTAGCTTGTGCTTTGCTAATGGATCGCTTGCCGTTCACAACTTCAGATACTACGCCGCTAGATCCGATGATACCTACCAAGTCTGCTTGGCGGGTGCCGCTGGATTCCATGATATGTTGCAAAATCTCATGAGGTTCTGATTTGTCTATCGGATAGTTTTCTGTCTCGTAAACTTCTATCAAAGTGACTAACAACTTGTATAAAACTTTCTCCTCTGGAGTGAGGTTTTTAGCAAATGTTAGCCTTTCTGCAACTGCCAGGAGGCGATCGTATTCTTCTTCAGTTTCGATCGCCTTGGGAGCAATTTCTGCCAGCAAGTTGCTGTAAGTCGTTCGGTCAAAAGTAAGGGTCATTTTTCCATTTTTCTTTGTCGTATTCAGAGTGGCTTAGGAAATATTTGTAGAAAACAGTTTGGTTCTCATAGTTAATCCCAACAATCAGGCGATAGTCGTTGCCTTTGATATTAAAGACGGTAAAGTTTCCTACTGCTTCGGCATCCCGATAAATTTTGCGAACATCCTCCAAATTCTGCCATTCCGCTTTGTTGACAGTTTCTTTCCAAATCTCAATTTTGTTTTTGACATCCGGGTATTTAGCAGCATCATCACGGAGGTTGCGGATCGAAATTAGGTGCATTTGTTTTTAGCTTTTTAGTGTTTTTGTATTGCATCTCTTTCGCTTCCCTAACGTGGCTTATTCCATCACTTTATACAGGACTTACTCACAGATTTTATCTATAGCAATCCTTGCAAGAGTCATCAACTTTTTACCCCACCCCAACCCTCAGACCGGGTTCGGGGAAGGAGTAAGAAATTCACAAATGATGCGAGGATTGCTATATAGAGCGATCGCTGTCCACCAGAACTCTACAGGTGATGTCAAAGTTCAGTTATGCAGCGTTATACTAAATCCGGGTTAGGCATCCCCTTTATTGTCATTGCGAGGGAAGCAAAGCAATCGCAGAGACGCAAGCGATTGCTTCGCTTCCCTCGCAATGACGGAATATTTATAACAGGGGTGGTAAACTCGGATTTGGTATAAGTCCTGCTGGTATACTTATACTCTCATTTTGAGAGGAAAGTGTCAAGGGTCGATCGGGCAAACATTTTTTAAGCCGCGTAGGTGAGTTGTGTTTGTGCAGTGCGCACTGCGCGCCCTACTTGAATTGACAGGAGATTTGCTTTGAAAACACTATTTCTGGCTTGGCCAAGCCCGGGTCGCGATTCTTAGTTTCCGATTGGTCAATTGACATTTAACGGTAAAGATTACCAGTTCAATTATACAAAGGGTGTTCTAGAAGCTAAACTTAAGTGCGGGTTTCAACCCTTGCCATCTTTCCCGAATTTCAATAATGTTTACACTTCACAGAAACTGTTTCCCTTGTTTTCCAATCGAGTGATGGCGCGATCGCGCCCTGACTACCATGAATTTGTACAGTGGTTGAATATCCCTGAACACGAACATGACCCAATTGCTTTATTGGCGCGCAGCGGAGGCAAACGGGCAACGGATAAATTTGAGGTGTTCCCTTGTCCCGAACCAGATGAAAATGGACGTTACTGTATCCATTTTTTTGCAGATGGACTGCAATACCTTTCAAAGTCGGCAATTGAACGGATTAATCGGCTTCAAGTGGGCGAACTTTTGTATTTAGCCCACGAATTTCAAAATCCGCGCGCTTCCCGTCTGCTTCTGTGTACTAAAGATCACTGGATTGCAGGCTATTGTCCGCGCTATCTTTTGGAGGATATTTTTGAAATTATCTCGCAGCATCCAGCATTGGTTTGCGTAGAAGTCGATCGCCTCAACCTACCCCCAACGCCGCTACAGTTCCGCTTGCTGTGCAAGATGACCGCCGATTGGCGAGAGTTTCGCCCCTTCCAAGGTTGGAGGTACCAGCCGTTTAGCAGTGATGTTTTAACTGCAAGGGCGATCGGATAATCAGCAACAATCAGTAAAATTACGATCGCATAATTAGGGAAAAAGTCAAGTTAATTATTGTGAATTGAATACAGAAGATTGCACAATTTATACAAATAATTAACTCTATGTTGACATTTTTTCTATAATAGAGTACGTTTGAGCTAATTTATCGATTCCAAATTCCGCCGTCTCAGTTTAAGCCCGTAAAATTTATGAAAGTTAGAGTTACACAGTGCTAATGATTTCCATTAGTATTGTTCCTCTGCCTGAAACAAATTTGAGTTCTACTTTTGATAATTAGAATTCGTCTGGGTGCGAAATAGACCGAACATAAACTTCAAAGAATTGTGAGTATGAACAAAAAAATAAAGATTGGGGTTGCTGAAGCTTTTGGTACTTTTGTGTTGGTATTAGGTGGATGTGGCAGTGCGGTTTTAGCTGGAGACAAAATCGGCTTCTTGGGAGTTTCGATCGCCTTTGGCCTGTCTCTCTTAATCATGGTTTATACGATCGGCCCGATCTCGGGATGCCACATTAATCCGGCGGTAAGCATCGGTTTAGTAGTTGCCAAACTGATCGATGCTGTTTTGCTTCCTTATTATATAGGAGGTCAGATTGTAGGGGGAATTTTAGGCGGTCTTGTTTTGTATATGATAGCATCAGGAAAACCGGGTTTTGATGCGGCGGCTTCGGGATTTGCGTCTAACGGTTTTGCAGAACATTCTCCCACTGGTTACGGACTTTTGGCAGCAGCTTTGACGGAAATTGTACTGACTGCTTTTCTGTTATTTACAATCATGGGTACTACCCATCCCAAATATCCCGTCGGTTTGGGCGGAATTCCCATCGGCTTGATGCTGGTGTTGATTCACTTAATCGGAATTCCCGTAACCAATACTTCAGTTAACCCAGCTAGAAGTATCGGTGTGGCACTTTTTCAAGGCGGATGGGCAATCCAACAGTTGTGGGCGTTTATTGTATTCCCAGTGATTGGTGGAATTATCGGCGTTTTGGCTTATAATTTCATTAAACCCACTATGGAAGAAATTTGATCGAGAATCAAAAATAAACCGGGTTTATTGAATTTTTTAGGGTGGTAGAATTCATCCGGCAACTTAAGAAACCCGGTTTGTCGATCGCACAACTCGATCAAATTGCAAGTATTTCGGTAAATAGGTGGCATGATTACGATCGTGATGGGAGTCTCCGGTTCTGGCAAAACTACTGTTGGCAAGTTGCTGGCGCAATCTCTCAATTGGGATTTCAGCGATGCCGACGATTTTCACCCATCAGCTAATATCGAGAAAATGAGTCGGGGCATTCCTTTAGAAGATGCGGATCGCTTTCCTTGGCTATTACAATTGCAAGCTGCAATAGACAGGTGGCTGTTAGAAAATAAAAATGTCGTGTTGGCTTGTTCTGCTTTAAAAGCATCTTACCGCGAAATGCTCTGCCGCGACCAACAGCGGATGAAAATAGTTTATCTCAAATGTTCTTTTCAGCTATTAATAGCCCGGTTAACAAGTCGCGAAAATCACTACATGAAAGCAGACTTGTTGTTAAGTCAGTTAGACACTCTCGAAGAACCAGAAGATGCAATTATCATAGATGCTTCGCAACCGCTAGAGGTAATCTTGCGCCAAATTAGAAATCATCTGATGTGCGGTTAATGGCCCGCAATAAAACCTACAGCGTATTCCATGTTTATGAAGTGTAGGGACACGGCAATGCCGTGTCCCTACGGGGGTCGATCTATCTGGGGTGTACTTCATAAACGTCGAATCTGCTGCATAATACCAAATCTGGCTTAAATATCCCTTGATTTCTTAGTTTCTCTCAGCTAGGAGGAGAGTTTGTATAGTAGCGATTTCAAACGCCGAGTATTATCGAGGTTTTTTAAGGCTGATTTAGTATAAGAGTTATTTTTTTTTCGGATTAACCGGGTTTCTGAACCCAATTTAGCCCCCTCTCCGTTTCCGGGGGAGAGGTTCGGGGTGCTAATTTTTGTACAAATACAAGAAAGCTTCTACTTCAGCGGCGGTTGGTTGAGATCTAATTGCCCCGGGTTTCATCGCTGTCATCGCACCTACTGCACTGGCATAAGTTACAATTTTCTGGGCTATTTTTGGGTCGGCTAAATTCTTGATTCCATGCTTGCACAATTGGCCTACAAAACCAGCCAGAAATGCGTCGCCGGCACCTGTTGTATCCTCAACATCTACTGTAAAGGCGGGGATTTTTCCTTCATTTTCCGAGAGACAATAGGCGCAACCTTTCTCGCCCGCAGTCACCAAAATGCCTTCTACAGAATCGAGGCGGTAGGTAATAGCTCCAGCGTCGGTAGTTGCAAACAACCATTCGGCTTCTTCCTCAGATAACTTGACAAAATCAACTTTTTTTAAGATTTTTCTAATGCGCGCTTTTGCTTCGTCTGGATTTGGCCAAAACACTGGACGCCAATTGATGTCAAGTATAATTTTAACGTCGTACTGTTCTGCTAGTTCGAGCGCTCGGGCGATCGCCTCTCGACTTTCAGGATAAGCTAATTCTAAAGTGCCTAGCACTAAAAATTCGGCATTTTCAAACAGCACTTCGGGTAGTTTTGCAGCGAGGAGACGGGTGTCGGCAAAATCCCCAGTATTGAATTCGCCAAAACCGGCAAAATTTCGATCGCCGGCTTCATTCCGCAAGACATAAACTTGCCGCGTCGGCGCACTCGGATGCCGCTGCACTCCAGCGATATCAACCCCTACTTCTTGCAATACCTGCACTAGGGAATTCCCCAATTCATCCCCACCTACAGCACCGATAAATCCCGCCGCCGTCCCCAATTTAACCAAAGCACAGGCAACATTAGCAGGAGCACCGCCGGGATATGCCGTCCAAGATTCTACCTCTTCGAGAGATACTCCTGGTTTGTCTGCTAAACAATCAAATAAAAGTTCACCCAGACACAGAACGCGAGGATAAGTCATATCTATTTTAGATTTTAGATTTTAGATTTTAGACCAGCAGTAGACAGCTCAATAATTATTTTTAACCCATCCCAGAAAAATTGCAAGCTATTTTTTAATGGCTGCTCCTATAATATCAGACCGATCGATACTGGCACTTACTCCCTTAAGACTGAAGTATAGTGCGGGCGTATCAGTTAGTTGTTTGACGCGCAAACATCTACAGGTTGGGCCCGGATGTCCGATAGAGGCAGGTAAAGGCAGCATCCGACACCCGACGCACAAGCAGTGCGAGTGGCTGCGCGTCCTGCTGTGTCGGGGCTGGGTTTGCACTCCAGGCGATTCTGCAAGCGAGTTTGTGCTTTGCGCCCGAAAAAGTAGCACAGCAAATTTAATTTTGTCTTCATACTCGATCCCTCATCCTTTAGAATTGTAGATAGGTAAATATGCAGACATAGGAAAAATTTATGAGTGGGAGTGTCTCTGGGACCCCTGTCACGCTGTCGGACAGAGAATTGCAAGTGGTAGAGTTAGTAGCGGCCGGATTGACTAATGAGAAAATCGCCGAAAAGTTAGAGATTAGCAAGCGCACAGTTGACAACCACATTAGCAATATCTTGAACAAAACGCGCGCTGACAATCGAGTTACGCTTGTACGCTGGGCGTTGCAGTGGGGAAAGGTATGTTTGGACAATATTAACTGCTGCCCTCTACCGGGGCCGATCGATAAAGAAGTATCTTAAGTAGGAGTTATGGTTGGGGACAGGCAAAGAAATGATGCAAACGGCACAAGAAAAACAACTGGGCTATCAAATTCAATGCCACGGATTGCCGCTGGCGGTGTATCGCGAAGTGGCGGCCCATTTGCGTCAAGTTGAAGGGGTGGAAACCGGTTTAATTCCGCAGCAATCGCAGCGGTTTGATTACAGCGACAGCCAAGTTGGGGGTTTGTGGATACAGTATCCTGAAGGGTTCGATTTGGTCGGCCGCGAGCGAGTAGATCGCATTTTGGCTTATTATGGCGATCGTTACGGAGCGTGGGAATTATTAAGTCATTAGTTATTGGGAATTGGCAATAGTTAGCTGTTAACTGTTAACTGTTGACTGTTGACTAACAACTAATAACCGTTAACTAATAACTAATAACTACTGACTAATGACTACTGACTAATGACTACTGACTAACAAAATGAATGCAATTAAAACTTTACCGGGAACGCGGGATATTTTGCCCGCTGAGATTCAATATTGGCAAAATGTCGAAGAAGTCGCTAGAACAATTTTGAAAAAAGCGGCTTATCGAGAAATTCGGACGCCAATTTTTGAACAAACATCCTTATTTGAACGCGGCATCGGCGAAGCTACCGATGTCGTGGGCAAAGAAATGTACACTTTTAAAGATAAGGGCGATCGATCGACTACTTTGCGTCCAGAAGGCACCGCCGGAGTAGTCCGAGCTTTTATTCAAAACAGTTTGTACGCGGCGGGAGACGTGCAGCGTCTGTGGTATGCGGGGCCCATGTTTCGCTACGAACGCGCGCAAGAAGGAAGACAGCGGCAGTTTAATCAAATTGGCGTGGAAGTCTTGGGGAGTGCGAATCCTCGTGCGGATGTCGAAGTAATTGCGATCGCCTGCGACATCCTGCAAACCCTGGGTTTAAAAAATTTGCGCCTCGATATTAATTCTGTCGGAAATAAGGAAGACAGACAAAATTACCGACAAGCTTTGATAGATTATTTTACACCGCATAAAAACGAATTAGACGCTGATTCTCAAGACCGCTTGACTCGCAATCCGCTGCGGATTTTGGACAGCAAAAATCAGCGCACTCAAGAAATTGTAGCTGGTGCGCCGAGCATTTTAGAATATTTGGGCGAGGAATCGCGATCGCACTTCGAGCAAGTGCAGCTTATGCTCACAAATTTAGGAATTAGCTATCAGTTAAATCCCAGATTAGTGCGCGGTTTAGATTACTATACCTACACCGCATTTGAAATTATATCCGACGATTTGGGAGCGCAAGCAACAGTTTGCGGAGGCGGCCGCTACGACGGTTTAGTCAAGGAATTGGGCGGTCCAGATACGGCGGCAGTCGGTTGGGCAATGGGTATCGAAAGGTTGATTATCCTACTGCAAAAGTTGCAACCTTTGCCCGTTTCCAAGCAGGATTTTTATTTGGTATCGAGGGGTGAAAAAGCAGAACAGCAATCGGTATTGTTAGCTCAAAAATTGCGAAGTGCGGGGTTTAGTGTCGAAATAGATTTGAGCGGTAGTGCTTTCGGGAAACAGTTTAAAAGAGCAGACAGAAGCGGTGCTGTTGCGTGTTTAGTTTTGGGAGATGCGGAAGCTGAAAACGAGACGGTACAATTGAAGTGGTTGGCGAGCGGTGAACAAAGTGCGATCGGGCAATCAGAACTGCTAGCAATGACCACCGAACTACAGCAGAGGATCGTAGCTGCATATTAAGTCCGACAGGGAATGAATTCCCTGCCTCAAAGCGAAAGTCCTCTGAAGAGGACTAATTATTTTAACAGTCTTCTTCTCAGTCCTCTTAAGAGGACTTTCGCTATTAGCCAGGGGTTTCAACCCCTGGCGGACTGTCGGCTTAAGTCGTTACTAATTGGCTCTGCCCGGTAACGCATATCCAGAGGCTCTGCCTCGTCATTAAGCCATTAACATGAATCCCAAAAACCAAGAGATATAATTTAAACATTAAAACATTTAACCTCTGATAAACTATGTCTGTAGCAACTAAAAATCCTGAAACAAAACTCACAATCACCTGGCCGCTACTACCAGAAGATTTTCAACTACCAGACGACCCCGTGGAAGACGAAAGCCAACCATTATTAGCCGCCGCTTTGCGCCAGCCGCTAACAGCATTTCCTGAATTAATGCAGGATGCCTTAATTGTTTCCAACTTTGCCTTGTGTGCCGGCATAAGTTTCCCAGGTTCAACCAGTGACGAACAGCGCATTATTTGCAAAGCACCAGATTGGATGTACGTGAAACCCGTCAATCCCAAAAATGTCTCGCAAGTACGCCGCAGTTACACGCCACACACAGAAGGAACCATCCCCCAAATCGTGATGGAATTTCTTTCAGAAACCTATGGAGAAGAATACTCCGTTGAATTTACCTCGCGGGTGGGAAAGTGGTATTTTTACGAGCAAGTAATCAAAGTCCCCAGATACGTCATATTCCGAGCAAAAACAGCTCATTTAGAAGTTTACGCTTTAGAATCAGAGCACTACAACTTGCAAAAACCAGATGAAAATGGACGTTATTGGATACCGGGATTAGACTTGTTTTTAGGAATGTGGGAAGGAACGCACGAAGGGAGAACAGGCTGTTGGTTGAGGTGGTGGGATGCAGAAGGCGAGTTGTTGCTTTGGTCGGAAGAAAGAGCCGATCGCGAAAAACTCCGCGCTGAAAAATTGGCCGAAAAACTGCGTCAAGCCGGGATCGAGTTAGATGATGAAGAGTGAAATATCAATTGATGAGTCGAGTTCGATCGGGTTTTGGTATGATGACACTCTTGTGGTGCGGGCATCCAGTCTGCCCTTGGCTAACTTTACACTCCTATGTTAATCGAACGTCTCCAGCCGATCGCCTGGACAAAAAAACCGCGACTCATATCCTTATTTTCTGGTTGCGGCGGCATGGATTTGCCATTCCACCAAGCCGGATTTGAGGTAGTTTGGGCGATCGACTCCAATAAATACGCCTGCAAAACTTTCAGCAGAAACATTGCTGATGTCATCATCAACGACAGCATAGAAAATATAGACATTGCACAAGTTCCCGAAGCGGAAATATGTATAGGAGGGTTCCCCTGTCAAGATTTCTCCCTAATTTGGAAACGTCCCGGCCTTGAAGGAACCAGAGGCAATTTATATACATACTTTCTCGATTTTGTCAACAAAAAAAAGCCCAAAGCTTTTGTAGCAGAAAACGTCAAAGGCTTATTAAGCGCCAATAATTATCAAGCAATCAAACAAATAATTTCCGACTTTGAAAGTATAGCACCGGGTTATTTAGTTAAACCTAAACTTTACAACTTTGCCGATTACGGAGTTCCGCAATTTCGGCAAAGAGTGTTATTAGTTGGCATTCGGATGGATACAGGATTTAACTTTGTGCATCCTCAGCCAGAATACGGTATAAATCGCAAAAATCCTTATCGAACTGCGGGCGAAGCACTCAAAAATGTAGAAACAGTTATTGACAATAACAAACATCATAAAATTCAATCCCGCACCGTTGAAATTTTAAATCGAATTCAACCTGGAGGCAATTTTTCTGATATTCCCAAGGACAGTCCATACTATGTCAAAGGCATGATCAGTCACGTTTATCGGCGAATTCATCCAGATAAACCATCATCGACAATCATTGCTGGTGGAGGTGGCGGGACTTGGGGTTATCATTATTTAGAACCGCGTTCTTTGACAAATCGTGAAAGAGCAAGATTGCAAACATTTCCAGATGATTTTGTTTTTGAAGGTTCTACGACTGAAGTGCGGCGGCAGATTGGCAATGCAGTGCCGCCGCAGGGAATCGCTGCTGTTGTTGAGTCTTTGATTCCGTTATTTAAGGGGGATTATCCCAAAGTTTATTTATATGAAATGAGTAAAAAGTTGCAGGGGATGTCAATTCAGGAACGATTAAAATGGGCTGAATAAGAGGTGTCATAGCAGAGTTTGGAGTTAATTTCAAATGTGGCGGTAGATCGGAAGTTTAACATGAGCTGGCTCTGGGTTTACGATTAAATAAAATACATAAGGAGGGAAAGTCAATGATAAAGTTTGAGATAGGTCACTACACCGATTTTAAATTGCCCAGCAACTCAACTATTCCAGAGCAATTACAGCGAACACTTCAGACGGTTTGGGACAGAAAATATGACGATTTATACGAACGAGGTGGAAAGTGCAATGTAGAAGAAGCTTTTGTAGAAGTAATGACAGCCTTTGGAATGCCTAATGATGCAATATCCCATCAGCGATACGTCTATATGGCTTATGGAATAGCATTAGCCGCTAAACCGACTATTAAACATTACTTTCCTGAAGAACACAAAGCTGATATCGTTGAAGGAATTGTATCTTGTTGGCTGAAGGATAGTTGTGAAATCCCAGAAACTTGGGCTGATACGTTGTTTCCTAATATCAACAAAATCGGAAAATATCAAGCTAGTAACGAAGCTTATAATATCTTCTACGGCTTGCTGCAAACACTCAATACAAAAACAGCCTATAATGCCATCTTAGATATTCTGTATGATGCCATTACCGGCGATGCTATTTCTGGTTTTGCTGTGGCCAAACGAGATATGTTTAATTGGTGGTTGACCGAGGTGATTCCTGCTGCCTATTGTTTAAAGCTACCATCTACTTTATATTCTGGAAAATGGGAATTTCCGCCACTGAGTCAGTGCGCTTAAGTGATGACAAAAGTAATGGGTACAGCTTAATTAGTTAATAATCATGGGAATCCAGTTATTGACAATTACGATCGCTCTCATTCATACTATAACTAAGCGTTGTAGGAGCTAACTTTAATGTCGGAGCTATTCGCAAGAATCACGGTTAATCCTAGGCAGTGTGGCGGTCGCCCTTGCATTCGCGGCATGAGAATTCGGGTATCAGACGTACTGGACTTATTTGTGGCTGGTTTGAGTGCGGAACAAATACTAGAAGAAATGCCCGATCTTGAAGCTGACGATCTGAAAGCATCTCTTTTGTATGCTTCGCGCAAACTAAATCATCCGGTATTGGTTGCATGACAATAATTTGGGTAGATGCACATCTATCACCGGCGATCGCAACCTGGATTACAAACACATTTGGTGTCACAGCAGTAGGCTTGCGCGAGATTGGCTTGAGAGATGCCGAAGATCCTGAAATTTTTGAGGCATCGAGAGCGCAGGGAGTTATCGTAATGACTAAAGATAGTGACTTTGTTGATTTGGTCGATCGCCTTGGTTCACCGCCACAGATTATTTGGTTGACGTGCGGCAATACATCAAACGCTCGGTTGCGAGAGATTTTGAGTGCAACATTAGCTGAAGCTTTGGAGATATTGAAAGCAGGTGAACCACTGGTGGAGATTAGTGGAAATTAAACTTTTAATCACTAATCAGGCACCATCAAACCCTTCAGAATTCTCCCCTTTTCCTCCTCCGTCAACCCCTTCGACTGCACCAAAACCCCAAAACCCCCCAAACCCATCGGATCGATTAATTGATGCAAAGCCTCCCGGCGCCGCAAAAACGTTGCCACATCCAATACTTCCGCATCATTTGTAGACAGAGAAGCAATACGATCGCCCAAACCCAACGCCATCAAAAACAAAGCCTGCTGAGTAAACCCTACCACATCCAAACCGCACAATTCACCCTGCCTTTCCAGCGCCGTAAAATTAACATGAGCCGTTAAATCCTGCCGCCCCACATTAATATAAGGATTATTGTGATATCGGTGCAGATAATAACACTGTAGCGTCCCCTCCCTGCGCCTCGGATTGTAATAGCGGTGCGCCGGATAACCGTAATCAATAGTTAACAAATATCCCCGCTGCAACTTTTGAGCAACTGTACTCATCCAGTCCAAAGCCGCCAAATTCACCTCACTGCGATAACCATCCCCGTAAACACTCGCCGACAAATCGATGCCCACAAAATCAAAATGTTCGGCAATTTTAGGCGTGGAAACTTCGCCAATTACTTCAACAAAATTTATTTTTTTTTGTTCATTTTTTGGGGTTTCGCAGGCAACGTAAATCTCCCTAACTTGCCCTTCTTCTAGAATGAATTGATGCACGGGCAAAGCATCCACTAACTCATTAGAAAAGAAACAACCGATTATTGAATTATTAACTATCTCATCCCAATAGCACCACTTAACGCACTTGATATCACCTAACTTTTGGCGTTGTTCCGCTTGAAGTCTTGGCGAAATTTCAACAATTATGTATGTTAAAGTTTTAAATAAGTCGGGATGTTGCCGTTGCAGATATTGCAGTACATTTTCGGCAAAATTTCCCCGCCCAGCGCCCATTTCTACGACAGTAAAAGGATGAGGTTTGCCGAGAATTTGCCACATTTCCACAAACTGATCCGCCAAAACCTCCGCAAAATCAGCACCCCAATGAGGCGACGTGATAAAATCGCCTTGTTTGCCGATCGACTGGCGATCGCTATTATAGTAACCCTGCTGCGGATGATATAGTGCCAAATCCATATATTCAGCAAAAGTAATACGCTGCTGGGGACTGGCGGCAATTCTTTCGCAGATTAAATTGCACAGTTCCGGGTTGCTGTCATTGATATCTGATTTCTGGAATGTCATAATTTATCGAATCAAAGTTGATGTTATTTCATTTGTGAAGGAGAGATTTTTTTTATTAACCGCAGAGGGCGCAGAGGGCACAGAGGAAGAGAGAAGAGAGAAATCAGGTATATTTTAGCTACTTTAACAGCAAAATTAATCGATATCTATCCGCGTTGATCTGGGGTTCAAAAAAATCAACCCGGTTCCATAAAAAAACCGGGTTAATTTCTTAGATAAAAACCGACAAAACCTACCTGTCAACCGAGCCCATAATAATGTCGATACTCCCCAAAATTGCCACCAAATCTGCAATCTTCACGCCGCGAACAATGTGAGGCAAAATCTGCAAATTATTAAAATCCGCAGCCCGAATCTTCCAGCGCCAAGGAAACGTACTATCATCCCCGATAATATAAATCCCCAACTCACCCTTGCCGCTTTCAACGCGGACATAATGTTCGCCCTTGGGAATCTTAAAGGTCGGCGCTACTTTTTTGCCAATAAACTGATACTCAAAACCGTTCCACTCAGATTTTGGCCCGCTTTCTAAGCGCTTCGCTTCCAAATTCTCGTAAGGGCCGCCGGGGAGTCCTTTCAAGGCTTGATAGATAATCTTAACCGACTCGCGCATCTCCCGAATCCGCACTAAATACCGGGCCAAACAATCGCCAGCAGCTTCGGTACAAACTTCCCAGTCGAAGTCGTCATAACATTCGTAATGGTCAACTTTCCGCAAATCCCACTTCACGCCGGAACCGCGCAACATGGGGCCGGAAAGTCCCCAGTTAATCGCTTCTTCGCGAGAAATAGTACCCAGCCCTTCAATCCGGCGGCGGAAGATTGGATTGTTGGTAATTAAACGTTCGTACTCGTCAATTTTGGGAAGGAAGTAATCGCAGAAATCTTGGCACTTATCTACCCAACCGTAGGGCAAATCTGCGGCAACTCCGCCGATGCGGAAATAGTTATTATTCACCATTCGATAACCGGTCGCTGCTTCCCACAAGTCGAGAATTGGTTCGCGATCGCGCATAGTATAGAAGAAAGGAGTTTGCGCGCCTACATCCGCCAAAAACGGCCCTACCCACATCAAGTGGTTAGCAATCCGGTTCAACTCCAGCATAATTACCCGAATATAACTAGCCCGTTTGGGGACAGCAATATTTGCCAACTTTTCCGGTGCATTCACTGTCACCGCTTCGTTAAACATCCCCGCAGCGTAGTCCCAGCGGCTCACGTAGGGCACGTACATCACGTTGGTGCGGTTTTCGGCAATTTTTTCCATCCCCCGGTGCAGATAGCCCAAAACAGGCTCGCAGTCAACTATGTCTTCGCCGTCCAAGGTGACAATTAACCGGAGTACCCCGTGCATGGAAGGGTGGTGCGGCCCCATGTTGAGCACCATCGGTTCGGTTCTAGTCTCAATTCTTGACATAATTAAATGAATTAATGATTACTAGCTATTGTTGATTTTTGTTTCGCTTTATAGATTATGAAGGATATCGAGCTCTGTGAGAAGGATACCCCTGGATTAGATGTCAGTATTGACACCTATCACGTTCCAGTTTTGGGTCAAGAGTTAATTGCCGGTTTGGGTGTGCGTGCAGGCGGCCGCTATTTGGACGCGACCCTTGGGGGCGGCGGACACACGAGTTTGATTTTAGCGGCAGCGCCTGATGTTACAGTGGTGGCGATCGACCGCGACGAACAAGCCATCGGTTTTTGCCAAACCCGATTTGCCAACTCGCCCGTTGAGTTTTGGCACGGCAACTTTGCTGAATATCAGTCCGCAGAGGCAGAATTTGATGGTATCATAGCAGACTTGGGCGTCAGCTCTGCTCAGTTCGATACACCGGAACGAGGATTTAGTTTTCGCCACCCAGCTCAACTAGATATGCGTATGAACCAGCAGCAATCTTTGACGGCAGAAGAGATTATCAATCACTGGGAAGAAGTTAAACTAGCAGATATTATTTACAAGTACGGCGAGGAGCGACTGTCGCGGCGCATCGCGAGGCGGATTGTGCAAGGGCGTCCTTTTCAAACGACAACAGAACTTGCAGGGGCGATCGCCTCCTGCTTCCCCCCCAAGCAGCGCAACGGCAGAATTCATCCAGCCACCCGTACTTTCCAAGCTTTAAGGATAGCTGTCAACTCCGAACTCGCTTCTTTAGAAACTTTCCTCCACCTTGCGCCAAGGTGGTTAAAACCAGGTGGGAGAATCGGAATCATTACATTTCACAGTCTGGAAGACCGACCAGTCAAGCACCAACTCAGAGGAACACCCAGTTTGCAGGTACTTACAAAAAAGCCGATCGGGCCGCAATCCGAAGAAGTCGCTAGAAATCCCCGCTCTCGTTCTGCTAAGCTCAGACTGGCAGAAAGAATAACTTGATTCGGCAGTAGTCATATGCTTGCTGCAAAAAGTTCAGAGATTAGGGGGACTTGCATGCAGCAATCAAGTACGATTCGGCAAAGATCTAGGGAATAGCGCCAACAACCCACCGCTAACCCTCCGGGTACAGTGGGGCTTGAAATAGAGCCGGTTTTGACCACACTCAGGTAGCAATACAGGAGTTAGTAGTAAGTGTTAAAAATCACACGAGAGTGCGCAGCTAGTTAAAAACTCTGCAATCAGAGCATTAATTAGTCATTTTCGAGGCTGGTGTGTTTAGAAAAATACCGACTGCTCACACGGTCGTTGCTCCTATCAAAGCACGAAAGCTGACTCTGGAATTTTCCCTATTGAAGCGGCCTACCGAGGCGGGTTACAGTATCAAAAGCCTCTCATCTGTTGTGCGAACAGATGGTGCGAAAGGAATGCTCACCTTGAGGTAAAACGGGTTTCTTTAACTCAACTTGACGTAACTGATATGTTGCATATATCCAGCCCCCCTTTTCCTCCCGCCACCTTGCTGATTACAGCTATGGTGGGGGTTTTCAAGGGGGAAGAAAGATGAGTCGGGGAGATGGAAGCAAGCTGAAACTGATGGTAGTCGATGACGAACCCGACAACTTGGATTTATTGTACCGGACGTTTCGACGCGACTTTCAGGTTTACAAAGCAGATAGCGCCCTCAGCGCCCTGGAAGTTCTAGACGAACAGGGCGAGATGGCGGTGATTATATCTGACCAGCGGATGCCAGAAATGAATGGCACCGAGTTTTTGGGGAAAACAGTCGAGCGATTTCCCGATACGATTCGGATTCTGCTAACGGGATACACCGATGTTGAAGATTTGGTTGAGGCCATCAACTCAGGTCAAGTTTTCAAATACATCACCAAACCGTGGAATCCAGAAGAACTCAAATTGGTGATCAATCAAGCCTCAGAAACTTACAAATACTACAAGCAGCGCAGCGTTGCACTGCGTCGCGCTTTGCGCAAGGAATCTCTGTTCAATGAGGTCATGAGCGTGATTCGCGGGTCGCTAGATTACTCTAGTATGGTACAAACTATTGTTCAAACCGTAGGTCAAACTTTTGAGGCCAACTATTGTATGCTGCGGCCGGTAGAGGCCGATCGGCTATTGCCGAGTACCTTCCCCTACCAAGCCCAAACCTCTGAAGCCAGCAGCTTTTCTTTTGATGAAAATTTGCTGGTTCAAGCCGTAGCCAGCCGCCAAACTCAAGTCAACCCAAACAGTCGCGGGGACGGTAACTCGGTTGAGATTGCCGTGCCCCTGACATACCAGCAAGAATTGCTGGCGGTACTCGCACTGTGCCAGATTGGGGGCACGAACCCTTGGTCGGCAGAAGATATAGAGTTAATAGAAGGTGTAGCAGCTCAAGCTGCTCTGGCCCTGTCTCAAGCTAAGCTATACCAGCGCACTCTGGATTTAGCCAAGCAGATGCAAACCGAGTTGGAAGTGGCCCGCCAAATCCAAACAAACTTGTTGCGCCAAAGTTGGCCGGATTTTGAAACTGTCAGAGTGCAAGCTTGCTGCTATCCCGCGCGGGAAGTTGGCGGCGACTTTTTTGAAGTCTACGTCCACTCCCAAGGGGATATTTGGATCGCGGTGGGAGATGTTTCCGGTAAGGGAGTTCCGGCTGCTCTATTTATGGCCAGCGCGATTTCGGTGATGCGGCGGGAACTTTCCCAAGAAGTTTCTCCAGAGCCCGATCGAGTTATGCACAACATGAATAGCAGTATGTCTGACGACCTGATCGGCAACAACCATTTTATTACAATGGTTGTAGCTCGTTACACTCCGTCAACCGGACACCTGGCATTTGCTAATGCCGGTCACATTTACCCGATCGTTTGGTCTCACTCGGAGGTGAAAGCTCAAGCCGCTAGCGGTAAAACGCCAGCCGAGCCGAATTTCCTGAAAGCTCGCGGTATTCCCTTGGGGATACTGCCAGTTTGGAGGGGCAAAGCAGGTACGATCCAATTAAAGTCAGGAGATGTATTTCTGCTGACGAGTGACGGGATTACTGAAGCTAGCGTGACTACTGAAGCGGTCGCAGGAGGTGAACCCACCCGTTCTATGCTACAACAAGAAGGGCTTTGGCAACTCTTGATTCAAGAGCCTGGTTCCTTCAACTTGGACAATTTGTTGGCTCGCATCCGAGCTGACAATCCTGTTCAGGAAGACGACCAAACCATACTCTCTCTGGAGGTTCTCTGAATCTGTCAGCAACTCCCGACTGATAGTCGGGGGCGAGAGTCAAAAAACTCAAGCCCTGCTTGTTAACAGCCCGCAGAGTCCCGCAAAGGACTGCGTTATCGTCAACAGTCAAAAACAACAGTAAAAAAACCTAGCGCGCCATCGCGCTGCTAGTTTCCTGAATCGCTTTCCTGGGGGATTAAACACCTGTAAAGGGTTAAAGTAGAAGGCATTTGTCAGAAATAACCAACGCTTAAAAGCCAGGGATTGAAACAAAGATTTTTTATACTTCGCTGCTTGCAGTATCAGTATAATTATCGATTGTTAATGGGATTTAAACCCATAACTAAAGTTTTCAAATATACTCTTAACTTCTGCCTTCTACCGAATCACAATTGCCTGATGTTTAAACACAAAATGCTGCTATCCCCCGAGTAGCGACAAGTATTGAGGCCGAATCAATTCGGTGCGTCGTGTTTTATACCTGGTGTGAAGACACAGGGGTTTTCAAACTTACGGGATTTTTTTATGAATACTGAGCTTCATGTGCCAAGCGACTTGCGGTTTTTAACAATTGTTGAAAATTGGTTGCTGAGCAGTTTGGAAGTAGAGCTAGGAGAGCACGTCGATTGGCCTCGTCAGTCGAATCGTTTGCGCTTGGTGTTAGCAGAAGCCTATTCTAACGTGATCCGCCATGCTCACAAAGATCAACCCAATTTGCCCGTGTTAATTCGCTTGAATTTAAAAAATAGGGATATTGGTTTAGAAATTTGGGATTACGGTAAAGGTTACGAAATGGATACTTACAATCCCCCGAGGCCGGAAGCTAAACAGGAAAGCGGCTACGGCTGGCTGATTATGAGCAGACTTATGGATCGGGTGGACTACACTTTGCAAATAGACGGTCGCAACTGTCTGAAGTTAGAAGCTAGTTTGCCGGAAAAATCTTAATTAGTCATTAGTCATTAGTCATTGACAATGCACTTTTTGACTCGCTTTGGCTGTCTGTCGCACGGTGCGGTGACAGCCACTTTTCGTGCAGTATCGTCCCTCTCGCTTGAGACTGTAAGATGATTGTAGGGGTACAGTCCCATCGCCAAAATACCGCAGAAACCGGGTTTTTATACCGTTAGCGACGCTTCACCAGAGATTTGGATAAAAACCAGGTTTCTGCCGGAGTTGCGCCAAAATACCGCAGAAACCGGGTTTTTATACCGTTAGCGATGCTTTACCAGAGATTTGGGTAAAAAACCAGGTTTCTGCCGGAGTTGCGCCAAAATAATGATGGCTTTAGCGATTACGCGCGATCGACACATCAAACCAAAATAGACAATTAAAATGTGAAACAGCTTCTCAAACATCAAATTTCTTATGCGACCGCAGATTTAGCAATTCTTGGGGAGAAGCTAACAGCTTGACGGTGACAGAAAGGATTTGTTGGTGAGAATTGAACACGAACCGCCATCCGACATTAATACCAAATACGGATGTTTGCACCCGGCCGCTAACCTGAACTTCAACTTGGCCATCTTCTAAAACTTTGCTGACACCTTGCTGGGGTTGGATCTGCATTCCTCGCGCTTCTGTTTTTAGATAAGTGGCGATCGAGCTTTTACCGATAATTGGCTCCTCAAACGGCGCGTGCAGAACCCCGTCATCAGCAAACAAATTAGCAGTCGCTGCAAAATCGCCTGCGTTTAAAGTTTCAAAATATCGCTGTACCGCTGGGTTTGTGATGCCGGCAATATCTGTAGATCTAGTTAAAATAGGTCGAGTTGTTGCGGTCATAAAAGAAGTTAGTTCAGATGAATGAGTCTAATGTAATCATTCTCTTTGTCGCAGCAAATCCATCAAAAGATATAACTAGAGCCCGGAAAATAATTCTCCGAAAAAAGGAGGAACCGGAGAGCGTCGAGCGCAGCTTTGGGAGCGATCCGACAAAAATCAATACTACTTTCAAAAAATGCAAGTGTCAGCAAGCTGCAAACGGGAGCATCTCAATGAAAGCAGTTAAGCTAGAAATTGGAGTTTTAAGGCCCGAGGCCCGAGGCTGCGAGGCAGGAGGAAAGAGGAAGAAGGAAGGAGCCAGAAGAAGTGTTTTTACAAATATGAGATGCTCCCGCTGCAAACCCTGATGCCATCAGTCATTTCCAATCCTTCAATTCTTGAATCTAAAATCTAAAATCTAAAATCTAAAATCTAAAATCTAAAATGATATAAACCCAGACACCTGCTGGCATCTGGGTTTTTGTAGAGTCTATTTGACTGACCGAACCAGAATATCCTATTTGCGCATCAAATTGAGCAATTCTTTAGGAGATGCCAACAAGTCGATCGCCACAAAGAAAATTTGACCTTGGGGATCTAGCAAAAACCGCCACGCGATGTTCATGCCCACATTCGCGCCGAACCAGGGAGTTTCGACTTTGCCGGTGACTTTCACTTGGCGGTAGCCATCTTCTGCGGGTTCCGATACGCCTCGCTCGGGCATCATTTTCAGTCCGATGCACTCTTCCCGCATATAGTTGAGGATAGCTTCGCGACCGACGATCGGCTTTTGGAAAGGCGGTTGCAAGGCACCTTCTTCAGCAAATAAACCGACGGCGGGGGTGAAGTCGAAAGCGTTCATGTAGTCGATGTAGTTGAGGACAGTCTGCTCGCTGATACCCTCAATTTTGGTTTTCACCCGCTCTTCCAGAGCGGTGGGAGTGCTGCGGGGGGCCGAGCGTTTGCCGTACTCTTGGCTGAAATCGGGGTCGTAGCCCATGTGAACTACGGTGTTGCGAAGTACGGTAATTTGCTGGCCCGGATCTAGTTTCTTGATGGTTTCTAGAACTGTGGTGGCTTCGGGAGACAGTTGATAGCCTGCGGGGATCGGAGCGACAATGCCCTGTTTCATCAACTGTCCCAACTCGTACCAGAAACCGAGTTTGGTGTTGACGCGCAAGGAAGTGTAAATCCGCCCGATCGGGGTGTCGGCGTTGCTGGCTAGGTCAAACATGGTTTTGCTTTGCTCAGCCGGCGACATCTGCTTAATGTCGTTGAGGACGCCTTCGACAAGCGTCATGCTGGCTACTCCTGGGGCGGCGGCGGTGATGGAAACACCCATTTCTGTGTAGGCATACCAGAGCAGTGCCAGTTGGTCTTCAACGCTGAGTTTGTAGAACGCTTCCGTGGTAGCCGGAACAACGCTCGCCACCTCGGTGTTGGAAAAAATAGATTGAGCTGATTGAATACTAACTGCCATGTTTATTTTGTGAGATTTGTGGTTTTAGTGAGGTACTTGAGTTAGGGACTCTCAAGCTGCCTTGATTAAAATCATGTAACGTTTTGTTAACTTTTGCAAATATAAATTACATATAGCTTAGTTACAAAACTATAATCAAAGGCTGGGTCAATTGCGATCGGCGTCACTAGACGGTGCGCCGAATTAGTTGATTCACGAAGCCGATCTTTAAAATCGCTTTGCGTATCATATAAAATCAAAAGTGTCAATACAAAAGGCAAATATTTGCCTGGTGTCAAATGAAAGCGCCAATTAGCAGCATTTTGGTGAAGCAAAAAGGCCTGGAGTTGGGATTTCACAAAGTCGGGATAGCCCTGGTAGACGAGGGTCTTGACAAGGATGCACAAAGGTTGCAGGCATGGTTGGATAAAGGTTATCAGGCGGATATGGCATGGATGGCTAACCCGAAGCGGCAGGATATTCGCGCTTCAATGCCAGAGGTCAGGTCCTTAATATGTGTCGCCATCAATTACTACACGCCTCACCAACGCCCGGGCGGTTCTGAATATGCTAAAGTCTCCCGCTACGGCTGGGGACTAGATTACCACAAAATTCTGCACAAAAAACTGAAGGTTTTGGCAAATTGGCTGCGATCGCAAGGCGAGGGAATTGAAGCGCGGTATTATGCTGATACTGGCCCCATTCAGGATAAGGTGTGGGCGCAGCGGGCGGGGATTGGGTGGATTGCCAAAAATGGTAACGTAATTTCGCGGGATTACGGTTCTTGGGTGTTTTTGGGCGAAATCTTGACTAATTTGGAGTTAGCGCCGGATGCGGCCCATACGGAACATTGCGGTACTTGCACTCGCTGCATTGAGGCGTGTCCGACGGGGGCAATTACTGAGCCTTTTGTGGTGAATGCCGATCGGTGTATAGCTTATCACACGATCGAGAATCGAGCCGAAAAATTGCCCGACGAAATTGCATCTAATTTACAAGGTTGGGTAGCAGGTTGCGATATTTGTCAGGATGTTTGTCCTTGGAATCAGCGATTTGCGAAACCAACTGATGTTGCAGAGTTTGAGCCTTATCCTGAAAATATAGCGCCGACACTTGCAGAATTAGCCGACATCTCCGACGAAGAGTGGAACCGCCGATTTACAGCTTCGGCGTTGCGGCGCATTAAACCCGAAATGCTGCGGCGAAATGCTGATGCAAATCAAATTAATCATTAAAAGTTGAGATGTTCGCCCTTCGGGTGCGCTCATCAGCACCTTACCCTATACATAATAGCCGTAGGGTGCTTGTGGGCGCACCGAAAACCCATACATTATGGAGTAAATCATTCCTATCTAAAATCATTGGTGACAATTTAAGACTTAATTGCATTTGTCAATCAGTAATATTACTAAAAAAAACTGCTGTTTTAGGAGTGGAAAATTTACGATTTGAGAGGGAGTAGGTATAAATATCACCCTCGGCACGATCGCACCATCGTCCAAATCTCAGTTTTGGGCCCAAAATCCGAGTAAATGTTGAGCATAATTGCTGATTGACAAATGCTTTCTTAGCTTAACTTGTTACCAAAAATCTAAAATCTAAAATCTAAAATCTAAAATGGTATGATTCACAGTTCCTTATTTGCTATTGTCCAATGACCAAAGTAATTATTTTTGATTTTGACGGTACGTTAGCAGATACGATCGATATTCTTCTGAGCATAACCAACCGTTTGTCAGTTGAATTGGGCTTTAAGTCGGCAACAAAAGAGGAACTGGCTCAACTTAGCAATTTAAATTCTTGGCAAATTCTGATGTATTCGGGAATTTCCATCTTCAAATTCCCGCTGCTAATTAGGAAGCTGAAAGCAGAGTTGCGGAGGGAAATTCCAAATATTCATTTATTTTGCGGGATTAAAGAAGTTTTGTTAGAGTTAAAAAACAGCGGTTTTCAACTGGGTATTATTACCTCTAATTCTAGAGAGAATGTTTGGGATTCGCTTGAAAAAAATGGGTTGGAAGATACCTTTGATTTTATTTATTCAGGAACAACTTTTGGAAAACATAAAGTAATTAATCGGTGGTTAAATAAACAAAAAATTAATCCCGAACAAGTCGTTTATGTCGGAGATGAGATTAGAGATATAGAAGCAGCTAAAAAAACTAAAATTAAAGTAATTGCTGTCGGTTGGGGTTTTAATTCTCGGTCAGCTTTGGCGGCACACAATCCCGATTTTTTGATCGAACGCCCCCAGGAATTAATCGGAGTTATCAATAATCTGAAATGATTGTAATGTTGTTTGATGGAATGTTACAAAGCTTTAAGCATTAAAAACTTTGTGCGCGATCGGTTGAAAAGCTCGATCGATGCTGATATAAAAATTAATAGCAAGATTCCTTCGTTCACCAAATTGGAACAGCCTTATGTCAGCATTTGAGACTTTCTTAACTTTTAGCTTTGCTTCAATCTTCGCCGTAGCCACTTTGGCAACTTGGTTGCGCTTCACAAACCCGCCTTCTACTGCTAAACGCAATTAGAAATTGTAGCCCCAAGGGCTATAGCCCAACAAAAAAAGTTAATCTCCTTCGCCCCGTTTTAGTGCTGCTAAAACTGCTTGCTGGCTAACTGCCTGATAAATTTTGGCAAAATGCTGTTTTAGCGCCTCAGATGCGGGCGATGGTTTGCTAGCGGTTCCTTTTCCGTCAGTGGTAAGGGGAATTGGGCCTAAGATATCTAATACTGTTTCGCTGCTCGGTGGGGGTACAATTACTACTAGAGATGGTTCTAGCTGCTGATTGTATTCCCAAAAGCGATCGACCTTCGGCAATTTAGAATTCGCAGCGGGGGAATTTTCCCCGGAGTTGAGTTGTGAATTTTCGTCTCCTTGCGTACCTCGTCTTTGACGGAGTGCTGTCAAGATTTGCTCTTTTGTTCTGCCTCGCAATTGAAAGAGTACGAAGGGGTCTTCGCTGAAGCGATCGCCCAATAAGTAGTATACTGCACTGATGTGTTTGCAAGGGTTTTTGGGGTCAGGACAGGTACAGCGCGATCGAATATCTGACAAGCTTAACGGAAATAGCGTTTTGCCGGCGGCCGCAAATACATCCTCAATATTGTGCGGCATTTCTCCTGCTAGTAATTTAGCTGAAAAAACTGCTCTTTGCGACATATTTTCAATCACATAATCCCAATCTTCATCGCTCAATGTGTCGAGTCCTAAAGAAACTTGATAGGGTTTTGGATCGGTGCCTTGAACGATGGCAATTACTTCTCGATCCGGAAATTTTATGCTGAGAACTTTACCCTCGCGCGCGTATTGCCAGCCACGTTCTAAGCGCTTTTTGAAGCGGTAGGTATTGATTAAATCTAACCACTGTTGTGTCCACCATTCTCTGTCAATCATAAGCCGAAGGAAAAAGGAAGTTCTGCAACGGATGTAACGGATGTAACGGATGTAACGGATGGAAGTCCGAAGTCCGAAGTCCGAAGGTTTGTAGTGAGGACTAAAGTCCTCACGAGCAACGGAATAAAATTAAACACATTATTCTTCTTCCGTTTCTATAATAGCATTGCGATCGAGGATTAGTAAATTCCGAAGTTGGTCTGTATCTAGCTCGGTGAGCCAGTTTTCACCGGCGCTGACAACTTGTTCGGCTAGAGCTTTCTTGCTTTCGATCATATCGTGTATTTTCTCCTCTAACGTACCAGTGCAGACAAATTTGTGAACTTGCACATTGCGGGTTTGACCGATGCGAAATACGCGGTCAGTTGCCTGATTTTCTACTGCAGGATTCCACCATCTGTCATAGTGGAAAACGTGGGTTGCTCTGGTTAAGTTCAGGCCTGTGCCGCCAGCTTTTAAGGATAAAATCATAATCGGCGGGCCTTGGGGGTCGTGCTGGAAGCGATCGATCATTTCTTCCCGCTGCTGTTGCCGAATTCCTCCGTACAAGAACAAAACTTCTCGCCCTAAATGCTGTTCTAGATGCGGTTTCAGGAGTTTTCCCCATTCGGCAAACTGAGTAAAAATTAAAGCCCGATCGCCCTCAGCGAGCACCTCCTCTAACATTTCCACCAACCGCTGCAATTTCCCCGATTCCTGACTCTTAATCTCCAATTCTTTCGGCTTAGCTTCTGCTTTCACAAGAGCCGGATGGTTGCAAAGTTGCTTGAGTTTTACCAGCAAAGCCAGAATCATTCCCCTGCGCTGAATACCTTCGGCTGACTCTAATTCAGCTATTGACTCTTCGACTATTTTCTGATATAATACCGCCTGTTGAGCCGCCAGCCCACAAAATACAGTCATCTCCTGTTTTTCGGGCAAATCTTGGATGATTTCTTTGTCAGTTTTCAGGCGGCGGAGGATGAAAGGTCGAACGAGCGATCGCAAAGTCTGCAAAGATTCCCTATCTCCGTATTTCTCGATCGGAATTGCAAATCGGCGCTGAAAGAAATTGCGCGGCCCCAAATAGCCAGGATTGAGAAACTCCAAAATAGACCACAATTCTTGCAGTCTATTTTCCACCGGAGTTCCAGTCAGCGCGATTTTAAAAGATGCCTCGATTTTCCGCACCGCTTGCGACTGCTTAGCCTCGGAATTTTTAATATTTTGCGCTTCATCTAAAACCAATCCTTGCCATTTAATGCCTTGAAATTCCTTCGCATCGCGAAACACCAGGGCGTAACTGGTAATTATTAAATCCTTTCGTTTAATTTCAGCCGCAAATGCTTTGCCTTTAGCGCGTTTGTCTCCGTGGTGAACTAACACTTTTAGCGTCGGGCCAAATTTCTTGACTTCGCGCTCCCAATTGCCCAATACCGATGTCGGACAAACCAGTAATGTTGGCGCTTCCAGAGCATCTTGTTCCTGTAAGTGCACGAGGAAAGCAATTAGCTCGATCGTCTTCCCTAATCCCATATCGTCCGCGAGACAAGCACCCAAACCCCAGCGTTCTAAGAATGCTAACCAGCCTGCTCCTAGGGCTTGATAAGGTCGCAATTGTCCTCGGAAACTAGCCGGAGTTGCGATCGCACTTACCGCTTGATTATCGCTCAAAGTATTCAACAATTCCTGAAGTTGACCCGTAGCCTCAAAATTCACCACAGGCAATTTCTCGATAGTCTGAGAATCGCCCGACGCCAGACGCAAAGCATCTTCCAAAGAAAGAGTCATTTGCTCTTTGCGGCTGGCAAAAAAAGTTTGAGCCGCTTTCACATCCGGCGCGCGCAACTCCACCCACTCGCCGTTAATTTCCACCAAAGGCGAATTCAACGCGATCAATCTGTCAAATTCTGCCTTAGAAATGCGCTGTCCGCCGATCGTCAATTCCCACTTAAAATTTAGCAGACTTTGCAATCCCAACCCACCTTTCGCCGGATTCACCTTCGGAGTTTCCGCTTGAATGCTCAAACCCAAACGACTCGCCCAACCATCCGTCTTTGTCAAACTCGGCGGCAAAACTACGCCCAACCCGCTATCAGCAAACCGCCAAGCTACAGACTTAATAAACTCGTAAGCTTGCAGCGGATTTAATTGGCAAGATTGAGGCCGCTGTGCTTGCAAACTCGGTTCAATTAACGGATAAAGTTTCGAGGCTAAACCCAAGCCGCTGAGCAAAGTTTCTTGAGGCAATTCTATTGTCCGCCCCGCATAAGCCAAACGCTCGACAGAGTTGTTCCAAACAGTTGTCGCATCTACCAAAAATTCCGTTTCATCTGCTGCTTGCAAGCAATAATTTAAACTCCAGTTGGCTTTACCGGGCGCTGGCGGTATGAGTTGAAAGCAAGTGCGAAATTGACTTTGTTGAGATAGTTGGTTTTGCAGCGGTGCAGTCCAAGCACTCAGCTTGTTTCCCAAGTTTTCCAAGGCTGCTGATTCTACTTGCACAATCCCAGATTCCTGCTGCAAAGCTTGCAGCCACTCGCGGGTTGGAGAAACTGTTTTGATGTCTAAAGTAGAGCTACCAGCCGTTAGCGCAGCCCTCGAAGAGGATCGCACTTGACTATCTACTATACTGCTCAAAAAGCCTAACACCAATTCCTCCGCCCCCATCGGCAAATCCACCGCTAAAGGCGATTGACTGGATTCTTCTTCCTTTTCCCCTCTGCCTTCTGCCTTCTTCCTTCTGCCTTCTTCCTTCTTCTGATATGTTCGGCAAGCAGTTGGCATTTGCTTGACAAAAGTGGCGAGGCGGAGTGTGTCTGTAGAACTGTCTAACAACGGTTGCCATTTGGCAATAGCAGAACCGTCGGACTGTTTCTCCAATCCAGGCAAAAATTTGCATCTTGCCAACAAATCCAAACTCCACCTAGCAATATGAGACCAAAAACGCAAATCTGAGCCGACAAAAGAGTCTGGTTCCGTGCTGTTAAGCGGTAGTGATTGCAAGAAAACAAAAGCTGCTTGAGGGTTGAGAAAATAACCCTCGACTTGCCAGGGATAAAGGTAAATTTCCTCCGTTTTAGCGGGTTCCTCAAGTGCTGCTGCTGAGTGCTGCGGCATCAGACTTGCGTTCGATTCTGAGATTTGGGTGGGAAGTGCGATCGCCCGAATTTGCCTTTGAATTGAGGAGTTTTGGGCGGGAATTTCTGCTGCGTTTTGAGTTTTGGGCGACCGCCTAGTTTTTTTGCTTGTTTCCGGTGCAGTTGCGGCGGTTTCCGGTAATTGCCAGTTGAGTTTTCCCGACTGCTGCAAGGAAGTTAGGAAAGTTTTCAATTCAGCTTCGCTCATTGCCAATGGATGGGGAATATTTATCGATTCAACAATGTCTGTCGCCCCTATTTTTCGCCAAGTTTCTCCCCAGATAAATAAGCCGTTTTTTTCGCAGTCGAGCAGCCAAGTGCCGTGTAAAATTGCCATTTTATTGAACCCTGATAACTTGATTATTTGCAAGATTTACTACAGCAATCTTGTTTGATTTGTAAAAAAGTTTTTTTAACGAATCTGAAAATTACTCAATAGTCAACTGACAACTGACAACAGTCAACTGACAACTGACAAATGAAAATTTATCCTACCATCTATTTCAGATATTGGGCGAGCGATCGCCCCATACCTGAAAAATAAAAGAGTATAAATGCTTACAATCGAGACGCCGACAGTCGATCGACACCGAATTATCCCTGTCTTTTAGTCGCTGACTCTCAAACCTCCTGTGGTAATGTTACGATCCCGACAGAGAAAGAATGTGGTAGATAAGGAAGCAGTGCTACATGGTAGAGATAGACAAGTCAATATCCTTCGATGGACGGGATATTAGACTGAAGATTGGTTTACTAGCGCCTCAAGCAGGCGGTGCAGTTTTGATTCAGTCGGGTGACACGGCGGTTTTAGTGACGGCAACTCGATCGCAGGGGAGAGAGGGAATTGATTTCCTGCCCCTGTTGGTGGATTACGAAGAGAGACTATACGCTGGCGGTAAAATTCCCGGTGGATTTTTGCGCCGGGAAGGGCGTCCCCCGGAAAAAGTGACTCTCACGGGTCGTTTGATCGATCGACCGCTGCGCCCGCTATTTCCAAGCTGGCTGCGAGATGACATCCAAGTTGTAGCCACAACGCTGTCGATGGACGAACAAGTGCCGCCGGACGTTTTGGCGGTGACGGGGGCTTCGGTGGCCATACTGCTGGGGAAAATGCCGTTTTACGGGCCGATGGCGGCGGTGCGAGTCGGTTTGGTAGGGGACGATTTCATCATCAACCCAACCTACAGCGAAATCAGAGAAGGCGAGTTGGATCTCGTGGTAGCGGGTTCTCCTGACGGAGTAATCATGGTAGAAGCCGGCGCCAACCAGTTGCCGGAACAGGATATCATCGAGGCGATCGACTTCGGCTACGAAGCAGCCTGTGACTTGATTCAAGCCCAGCGCGAAATTATGGCGGAATTGGGCATCGATTTGGTGGTAGAGGAACGGCCATCGCAAGATTCGGCCCTGGAAACCTTCATTCGCGATCGCGCCCAAGAACCCATCCGCATCATTTTGTCAAGATTTGAAAAAGACAAAACAATACGGAATGCAGCATTGGACGAAGTTAAGGCAAATGCAGTCGAAGCTGCGATCGCCGAACTCCCGGAAGAGGACCCGGTAAAACTAGCCGCCACCGCCAACAGCAAGGCGATCGGCAACGTTTTCAAAGACGTTACCAAAAAAATGATGCGGAAGCAGATCCTCGAAGATGGCATCCGCGTAGACGGCCGCAAGCTAGACGAGGTGCGACCCGTTTCTTGTCGCGTAGGCGTGCTGCCGTCGCGAGTACACGGCTGTGCGTTGTTTAATCGGGGGTTGACCCAAGTCTTGTCCGCAGCTACCCTGGGAACCCCGGGCGATGCCCAAGACTTAGGAGACGACTTGCACCCGCAGCAAGACAAACGCTACTTGCATCACTACAATTTCCCGCCGTTTTCCGTGGGAGAAACCAAGCCGATGCGATCGCCCGGACGCCGAGAAATCGGTCACGGAGCCCTGGCAGAACGCGCTTTGCTGCCCGTTTTGCCATCCAAAGAAGATTTCCCCTACGTGATTCGCGTAGTTTCAGAAATTCTTTCTTCCGACGGTTCCACCTCAATGGGTTCAGTTTGCGCCTCAACGCTAGCATTAATGGATGCAGGCGTTCCCCTTTCCCAACCCGTCAGCGGCGCGGCAATGGGCTTAATTAAAGAAGGCGATGAAGTCCGAATTTTGACTGACATTCAGGCAATTGAAGACTTTTTAGGCGACATGGACTTCAAAGTAGCCGGTACCGACACCGGCATTACTGCTTTGCAAATGGACATGAAAATCAAAGGTTTATCCTTAGATGTGATTGCCACTGCCATCCGCCAAGCCAAACCGGCCAGACTGCACATTTTAGAAAGAATGCTGTCAACGATCGACACTCCCCGCAAGGAAATGTCGCCGTTTGCACCGCGTTTGCTAACCCTGAAAATCGATCCGGAATTTATCGGTTTGGTAATTGGGCCCGGTGGCAAAACGATCAAAGCCATCACCGAAGAAACCGGTGTCAAAATAGACATCGAAGACGACGGAACCGTGACAATTGCTGGCAACGACAGCGAAAAAGCTCAGCGGGCTTACAACATTGTCCAAGGCATGACGCGCAAGTTAAATGCAGGAGATGTATATGTCGGCCGGGTAACTCGAATTATTCCGATCGGCGCTTTTGTGGAAATTTTGCCCGGAAAAGAAGGCATGATTCACATTTCCCAGTTAGCAGACTACCGCGTTGGCAAAGTGGAAGACGAGTTAGCTGTGAACGATGAAGTGATTGTCAAAGTGCGAGAAATTGACAATAAAGGTCGAATTAACTTGACCCGCTTGAATATTCATCCCGACGAAGCGGTAGCCGCCCGCGAAGCGCTGAATAAATAGTTGAGAGTTGGTAATTGGTAATTGCTTGTAAAGTAATTGCTAATTGCTAATGGGTAACTGGCAATTAGTAATTGCTAATTGCTAATGGAGATTAAATCTGATTGTTTCAGATTGATTTGGGAGTAGGGTGCGCGACAGCGACAGATCGACTTTGTGCGATCGGCTGTAGAAGTTAATAAAGTCGCGCACTTTACCCTCGGCGGTTGCTATAAATAAACTTTGAAATTATTCATCTCTCTCCCCTCTTCCTCTGCGCCCTCTGCGCCCTCTGCGGTTAAATCGCTCATAAATATAAAAAAAACAAAATATCCAGAAACCAGACTTATTGAAAAAGCCTGGTTTTTCAAAAAAGCTCAAATCAAATCACGGCAATACAGTCAATTTCAACTAACACATCTTTCGGCAAACGCGAAACCTCGACACAAGCGCGCGCCGGTGCAGTTGCCTCATCAAAATACTTGGCATAAACCGCATTCACAGCGGCGAAATCATTCATATCTTTGAGGAAAACCGTAGTTTTTACCACATCCAACCAAGTCGCGCCCGCTTCTGTGAGAATCGCTTCGATATTTGCCATAACTTGTTCGGTTTGTTTTGCCACATCGTCGGTGTAGACAATATCGTTTAGTCTAATGTCGATCGCAATTTGACCTGCTACAAACAGCATAGTGCCCGTAGCGGCGATCGCTTGATTGTAAGGGCCCACGGGTGCCGGTGCTTTGTCAGTACGAATAATTTTGCGCGTCATAGATGTCACTTTTTGGGATTCTTGTTGACTGGTTTCCGGTTTGTAATGGATTTCTGGTTCTGAGATTTTGAGTTCGGAGGTTTCAGGCTCATAGACTTCTCCATCGGGCATTATAGCACCAGTCAAGTCTGCATTTTCAATATTCCAGCCATAACAATCACACCAACTAAAGTCTACCCTTTTTAAGTTTGCTTCTATCAGATTAGCTCCGGTCAAATTAGAAGATCGTAGATTGGCTCTTTCTAGATTTGCCCCTTGCAGACAAGCATATTTTAGATTTGTACTGTCCAGTTTTGCTTGTTCTAAATTGGCATTAGTCAAATTCATTCTTGACAGATTCACTTTGTGCAGATTAGCTTTCTGGAATTTAGCTTTTTGAAGTTTGGCCGATGTCAATATCGCCTCATTCAAATTTGCAAGAGTTAAGTCAGCTTCCACTAAGTATGCCTCAGTCAAATCAGCCTTATTCAAATTCGCTTTACTTAGGTTCGCTTTATGCAAAGAAGCTACACGTATGTCAGCACTATCTAAACTTGCACTACTCAGATTTGCTTCGTCTAAATTGACACCAAACAATTTAGCGTTATTAAAGTTTGCTCCTGTCAGAGTTCCCCGCTCTAAGTTAGCATAATTTAAAGTAGCACTACTAAAGTTGGCCCAACTCAAATCTGCACCGCTCAGGTCTGCCCAACTCAAATTTGCTGAAGAAGCGCCTACTAAACTGCTCAAATTAGCATTTGTCAGGGATGCTTTAATGAGATTGGCACTATTAAAGTTTACTTGAGTTAGATTTGCTTCACTCAAGTCTGCACCAGATAGATTGGAACCGTATAGGTCTATTCCACTCAAGTCCGCACCTTTGAGGTTTTCTTCTCTAAGGTCTTCTGAATGAAATTTTCGTTCGCCTTTGGCGTATCTTTCTAAAAGTTCTTCAGCTTTCATACATTAACCTCGATCGCCCTCCCGTCCCCAAAATCAGTATACCATTTTTTTGTTCTGTTGCTACTCCAATTCAATTTATTCATTTCAGACCAATATTTGGGTCATAAAAAGATAGATAAACCCAGTCTTCCCCACAATTTTCCAAGACCTTAGTTAACTAGCTTTTGCCATTTATGTAAAACCTGTCTCACTATTTGTGGAGTCCAATTAATACGGAGCATTTATTTTTTAAACCTACCAGCTATGCGCCTTCAGCCTGACGGATCGAGGCTATGTCTGTGACTTTCTGCGGTAATTCCGCAGTTCTAATGTTTTTACCCTAAAATTAGCTGCGAGTGCAAATTTTACCGGACTCCGCCAACTCAAACTCTAGGTTAAATTCGCTTTTAGCCACTTCTTTCACTGCCAGCAAAGCTTCTTCAGCAGCGGGTAAAATTTGCGGCCCAATTAACACAGAAGCGCGATCGCCACCCAACACAAACCGAATCTCTGTTTCACCAGCGACAGTCAAAACAGCAACGATCGAACAAGCCCCAATAAGTTAACATCTTTGTAACGTCCAGCTTCTACCGCTTGCGTCGAACCGCGAATATCTGTGACAAGAATGTACCAGGCATCCGGCATATCAATAAAGTTCTCGGGCTCAGTAATATCACCAAAATTAGCAAGAAAAGATAATTAGAAATATAATTTTTCTGATTTCATGTTATCATTTTCCCGATTTGCTATTAAACTTAGTGAAGCCTGTTAGCACTTGCGTTTGTAACTATTTGTGTCTGAAACCCAGAAGCCCTCTCGTTCCCTAGCGGGGATTGCCGGCATTGTCGCAGTCGCCACTCTAATTAGCAAAGTCTTTGGATTGGTGCGCCAAATTGCGATCGCCGCAGCATTTGGAGTCGGTGTCGCCGTCGATGCCTACAACTACGCCTACGTTATCCCCGGTTTCTTATTTATTTTGCTCGGAGGGATTAACGGGCCATTTCACAGCGCCATAGTCAGCGTTTTAGCCCGCCGCGACAAACAAGAAGCTGCACCCTTAGTCGAGACTATCACCACCTTAGTCGGTGGCTTGCTGCTGTTGGTAACAGTCGCTTTAATTATTTTTGCCGATCCGCTAATAGATTTGGTCGCACCTGGATTAAATAGAACAGCAGAAGGTTTAGAAATCAAAGCAATTGCCGTCCAGCAATTTCGGATTATGGCACCGATGGCATTACTTTCAGGCTTAATCGGCATTGGTTTCGGCACTCTCAACGCCGCCGATATGTACTGGTTGCCTTCGATTAGCCCTTTATTTTCCAGCGTTGCACTTGTCGGCGGTTTAGGGATTCTCGCACTGCAACTCGGAGACAAAATTATTCAGCCAGAATACGCACTAATTGGTGGCTTAGTGTTAGCTTGGGGAACCCTAGCGGGAGCAGTTTTGCAGTGGTTGGTGCAACTGGCGACGCAGTGGCGAGCAGGCTTGGGAACATTGCGCTTGCGGTTTAATTTTAAACGCCCCGGAGTGCAAGAAGTAATTAAGGTGATGGTTCCTGCTACCTTATCCTCGGGAATGCTGCAAATTAATGTCTATACTGACCTATTTTTTGCATCCTACATCCCTCAAGCTGCCTCTGCGATGGGTTACAGCGGGTTGTTAGTTATGACTCCTTTAGGAATCATTTCTAATGTAATTTTAGTACCATTTTTGCCGATATTTTCTCGCCTCACCGAACCCAAAGACTGGCCGGAATTAAAAAATAAAATTCGTCAATCTTTAGTTTTGACTGCCCTTACGATGCTGCCGCTGAGCGCTTTAATGGTAACACTTGCCGGGCCGATCGTCCGCGTGGTTTACGAACGCTATGCTTTCGATCGAGAGGCCTCGCTGTTTGTCACGCCGATATTGATGGCTTACAGTATTGGAATGTTTGTGTATTTGGGACGCGACGTTGTGGTGCGGGTATTTTACGCTTTGGGAGACGGAGAAACCCCTTTTCGCGTCAGTATTATCAATATCTTTTTTAACGGATTGCTGGATTATTTATTAGTAGGAGCTTATGGCGCGCCCGGATTAGTTTTGGCGACGGTGGGAGTGAATCTACTTTCAATGATTATGCTTTTGTACTTATTAGATAAAAAGCTGGGCGGCCTGCCTTGGGGGGAGTGGAGTTTGCCTTTTCTGGGGTTAACTTCTGCCAGTTTTCTAACTGCTTTCGTTACCTTGGCTACTCTGCAAGCCTGTCAAAGAGTTTTGGGTACTGAAGGTTTGGTAATTCAATTAGTGCAGTTGAGTGTAGCAAGTTTTGTAGGGTTAGGAGTTTTTGCCCTGTTTGTCAGTCAGATGAAGTTGCCGGAAGTTGATATGTTTGCCGATCGCATTCGCGGCCGTTTTCGCAAATAAATATCGGAAATTGGCGGCTGATTCCAGGAATCAACAAAAGTGCGATCGCCGCTTCGATCGAAAAAGACCAAAAAAGGCGATCGCCCTTAAATCCCAATCAACAATTGAGATCACATATTCCGCTGAAATTCCTCAAGCACATCCATCAACTGAACTTGACACTGCATCGGAATCAAATCTGCCAGCGGCACTTCCCGCTTGCCGCCGCCCAACTTGACTGGAATTCCTTGCAAAACTTGTCCAACTCTGTCAGCATCTATATTCCCATCTTCCAGCATCGGGTAAAGTTGTTGGGCAACAACGGTATGCAGGTGGGCATCACTGAGATACAAATGCCACTTGGCAATATCAATGTAGACATTTTCGCCGATTTCAGCGGCTAAGGATTCGATCGCCTGTGTAGTATTAGCCATATCAAAAAAGCCGAAAGTTATTTGTTATCAATCAAAAGACTTAACAAATCGCCCACCACTGCCTTCAGCCAGAATCTTTGGTGAGGGGCGAATAATCGGCGATCGCGAAAATGTAAACCGCGTGGGCCAAAACTACTAGAGCCCATCCACCCGTTACCGAAATTGCCCAAGGCCAATCAGCCTTTTGCAAATTGTGAAAAAACCACAAACCAGAATTGGTAGCAGAAAAAAGACCGACGTGGATGGCAAAATTCATCCGGTCATCTAAACGGCGGTACTCTGGATCGTTGCGATCGGGTTTGCGGGGCCAACGAGGAGGCATAGTTTTTCACTTGATATTAGTAGTTCTGGGCTTATTTTAAGCTTAAGTGCAGCTTTTTGAATTCTGCATCCCTCTTTCGGCAGGAAATTTAGGCCTCTAAATTTTCATAGTCTCCTGACTTGCCGCCACTTTTACTCACCAGTCGAATCGATTCAATGGCGATCGACTTTTCCAATCCTTTCGCCATATCGTACAAAGTCAGCGCCGCCACCGAAACCGCCGTCAGCGCCTCCATTTCCACCCCTGTTTCCGCCTTAATTTTCACCGTCGCCCGAATTTGATACCCCGGCAACCCAGCATCCGCTATCACCTGCACCTCCACGCTACTCAGCGGCAGAGGGTGACACAGAGGAATCAAATGCGCGGTCTGTTTCGCAGCCATAATTCCAGCCAGCCTTGCAGTGCCCAACACATCACCTTTCGGCGCATTCCCCGCTTCAATCGCCGCAAACGTCTCCGGCAACATCCGCACCCGGCCTGCCGCCACAGCTTGCCGCACAGTCGGCACCTTCGCTGAAACGTCCACCATTTGGGCTTCCCCGCTGTTGTCGAGGTGAGTTAGCTGTGCCACATCGGGCAATTTAGAAAAAGTTTGCGAAAGGTCTTGCATTATTTTGGTAATGGTGTTAATGTTAGATTCTGTGAGAAAAGAACTTAATCAATTTTAGATTAAATCTGAACTCAACAGGGGCTTGTAGCTTAGTTGGATAGAGTGCATGGCTACGAACCATGAGGTCGGGGGTTCGAATCCCTCCAAGCCCATTTAAAATCAATAAATACCTGTAGGGACACGGCATTGCCGTGTCCCTACAATTAATTGCGGTAGGGACACGGCAATGCCGTGTCCTCCTCACGAACGCTATCGATTATTTTGCGGTAGGGAAACGGCATTGCCGTGTCCTGAGTTGCTATCATTCCGGTGCAACCGGAATTGATACCAAAGCATAAACATCTTTGCCTCGACCGATCGCAAATTTCATCGAATTAGACAAGCCCTTGCTAGACTGAGTAATAAAAATCAGCAAAGCCAAGCCAGCGAGTCCAGCCGCCAAACCAAACATATTTCTGTAGCCAACTTGTTCAGCAACAAAGCCTAAAGTCGGCCCAGCCATCGCAATCCCCAAATCAAATCCGCCAATACAAAGCGAAAACAAGCGGCCCCTTTCATGAGGTTCGCACCTGTCAGACATCAGCGTTACCATCATCGGCATAACCGTACCGCCCGCGCAACCTTCAACCAAAGCTGCGATTAAAAAAGCACTGCTGTTGTTAGCAAAATACAACAATAACATAGAGACGGCATAACAGATTAATCCGCCAGAAATAAACAAGCCGCGGCCGTATTTGTCCGAAGCCCGTCCCGTGACCAACCGTATACCAAAACTGGCGATAGCAGCCGTAGAATAAAATAATCCTGGATTCAAATTTGCCTTAGTTTCTTGGATAAACAAAGGCATAAAAGTGCTCAAAGTTCCAAATACTAAACCAACCACCAATAACACTAAAGCCGGAATCCGCACTCTCGGATTCCACAGCATTTGCCAGTATTTTTGGCTAGTTTTCTCCTCAGACAGCGAGTCCGATTTTGTTAAATCTGCAAAATTAGGTTCCGCAACTTTGCAGGTAAAAAATACAGCCATTGCAGCGAACGCCGCCGACATCGCAAACAAAGGAGTGTAACCAACCCAAGCTTGCACAAATCCGCCAATAGCCGGCCCAACTGCTAGACCAATAGGATTCACCAAGCTCATGTAACCGATTAATTCGCCCCGCTTTCCTGGCGGCGACAAATCTGTTACCAAAGCGCTGTAAGCTGTGGTAAAAGCGGCGATGCTAATGCCGTGAAAAGCCCGGATAAATAACAGTAAGGGGATAGATTGAGCTAACAGGTAGCCCATCGGGGCGATCGCAGCGACTGCCGCGCCTAGCAGCAAAACTTGTTTTCGCCCCCTGCTGTCGGCTGTTTTACCCAACGGTGGCCTCGATAGCAAAAGTCCGATCGCAAATGCACCCATCACAAAGCCAATTTGCTGTTTTGTGCCCCCCACAAATTGAACGTACAGCGGCAAAGTTGGCAGCAGCGAAGCCAAACTCGACCAGAATAGCAGACCTGCGGTGAATAAAGTCAGCAAGCTGCGTCTGGGTAGGGGATCTATGTCCCTAAAAATATTCAAGATGCTAATTCCCTTTAAATCTTCTGAGTGCGCTCAAAGTAAGTTCGAGTGTCTCTATCATTGTGTTACAAATTCTTAAGATTTGCACCAAAAAAGTTGATATTCGACTCACTGTCAACCGTCAACCGTCAACTGTCAACCGTCAACTGTCAACTGTCAACCTTTAACAGTCAACTCTCAACTCTCAAAAAAGAGCATTTTTACCAATCAACCTCAGCCCTTTCCTCCACCACCCGTTCATAAACCCACTGAGTTTCCATCGCCAACTTCGGCCAGCTAAACCGGCGTTCCAAATCCTCATAAGCATTGTCAACCAACCACTGCGCGTAACCCGGATTTTTCAAAACCTCCAAAATTCCCCAGGCCAAAGAATCCCGATTGTTTGCCTCAGTAACAACGCCAGTTTTAGTGTGCAGCACCACCTCTGGAAGTCCGCCGGCATCCGAAACCACCACGGGCACCCTTGCAGCAAAGCTTTCTAACGCTACAATCCCAAAAGGTTCGTAAAGACTGGGGAAAACCGCGCAGTCAGCCACCGTCTGGAATTTGTCGAGATGTTCCTCAAACATGAACCCAGTAAAATAACACTTATTCCAAATTCCTAAATGCCAAGCTAAATGTTTTAGATGGTCTGTATTGCCGCCGCCAACAATTACAATTTTTGCTTGACCCCCCATCTCCCAAATTACTTTAGGTGCAGCATTGAGAAATACAGAAATGCCTTTTTCATAGCTAATTCTTCCTACATAATAGACAATTTTCTCATCGTCAGCAGCAAACTGGCGGCGGAAATTCATCGCGTCAAATTCGTGCCAGCGGGGTTTTTTCTCTGGTCTAATTCCGTTGTAAATTACTTCTATTTTGTTCCACGGAGTAGATAGTACCCGTTCGGCTTCACGCCGCATGTAATCGCTGCAAACAATTACCCGCCAAGCGTTGTAAGCGAGGTCGTTTTCCTTGGCGTTAATGTAGCGCTGCCCGTCATTGTGGAGGCCGTTGAAGCGCCCGTATTCGGTGGCGTGGATCGTGGCAATTAGCGGTACTTTAAAGGTATGCTTGAGCGCGATTCCCGCATCTCCCACCAACCAATCGTGAGCGTGGATGATATCAAAGGGGCCTTCCTCCAGCATCAGTTTGCCGCCTTGGTGGCCCATGCTTTGGTTGAGGTTCGCCACCCAGTGAAAAAAGTCCCTGGCGTGCCCCACCAACACCCGATGCACCCGTATTCCTTCCACCACTTCGTACATCGGCGCGTGGCCGAACTCTACTGTAATTAAGTGAATTTCGTGACCCAGTTTTACCAATTCAGGATACAGTTCCGATACGTGGCGGGCGATACCGCCTACGATTCTGGGAGGAAACTCCCATGCCAATACCAAAATTTTCATCTTTCTCCCTCCAAATAATTTATATATCTTAATGTTTAGGATTAACTAATTTATTGTATAATAGCCAGCCTCTAATTTGAGTGGTTCGCAAGTGGAGGCCCAAGGCCTGACTTATGGCAGCAACAAGGACGGAAAATCATGCCTAAACCTGGTTTTTGCAGGAAATTGCTCGATCGCCATTGCCTGAAAAAAAACAGGTTTCCTCAAGATTTGAGTGACTCAAGAAAGCAATGGCGATCGCGCCTACCCGCTTACCCTTTCTTCAAAATCGGCTCCAATTCGCGGCGAAAACGGCTCCAAGCAGCAGCCGATGCAGAGTTAGAAACAGCACCCTGACGCATCAAAATCGCGCCGTCTTCAAAGCCAACAATTCCGTACTCTCCAGATTTGGACATTCGATCGATCGCCGGTACAATCTCCTGCAACTGTCGGCGTTCTCGCCGAAACGCAGACTGATACTGCTGCAACTGCCAGATATCGGCAATTACATATTCCATCTTCACTGCCTTCCCCGCATCATTGCGCAGTTCAAACATCGGAAACCTGAGAATTTCCCGGCGGCTTGACAAAATCGGCACAATAGTATTCGTCGCAGCCACGCTAGCATCAGCAGGAATTTGAGCCAACAGCGGCCGCACTTGCAAAACGTGCTGCCATTGTCTGACCAGAGGAACCTGCACCCAAGGGTCGATCGCATCGGGCAAAATCCAAGAAAAAGTCCGATTTGGGTTTGACGTGAAGGTAAAAAATAGCGACAAGCAGATGCAAAACGCCCAAAAGCGGCGAAACTTTGAAGACGAAGGCAGAGGAAATAAAGCAGAAGGAAAACGCAAAAACATTCTTTCCTCTCTCACCATTCTATCTTCTTCCTTTTGACGGTTAGCCCACCACAGGATCGCCCCGTAAAAAAGCCCTGGAACCACAGTCATCGCATAGCGAATATTAATCGCCAGCACCGACTCTCCTTTCGCTAAAAATAGCTTCAGCAGCGGAAATCCAGCTATCATCCAAGACGCAGGCGCGAAAGCTGGAACCAAAGCTAATGGCAACCACTGGCCAAGCAGGTATCTAATCTTACCAAAAAACGGCGTAAACAATTGAGCCACCAACCGCCCGGGATTGCTCACCATTCCCCAAATAATTTCGAGAGTCGAAGCTTCCTCTCCATCGGCATATTGGCCGAAGCGCTCCATCATAAACCGCTGGGATATGTCAGCAGAAAACAAAGGCATAATCAGATTAGTCAGGACGATCATATAACCAAAACTGAGTATGCAGACTGCTAAACCAGTCCTCGGGTAGCGCCGGCTCAAAATCAGGTAAACTCCGATGCCAAATAAAACAACTCCCCCATCTTCTCGCACGGCCAAAATTAAAGTTGCCAGAATCCCAAACAGCGGCCACCAGCGCTTCTCCATCGCCAGCAGCAAGCTAAAGACATATAGCGGCATTTGACAAATATCGTGAAAATTGCCCAAAGTCGGACCGATGACCGCGTTAGCGCAGTAATAGCTCACAACAATTGTCGCCGACAGCCTCGGTTCGAGATAGTGTCTGGCGAGAGCCCAGAGCACTCCTCCAGCCGCGGTAATTAAAGTCACCTGCAACACAGTCAAAGTGACGGGCGAGGGAAACAGCGAGTAAATTGGCAGCCACAGCATCAGCGCCGGGGTGAAATGCTGCCCCAACCGGTAGTAAGATACGGACGGGAGCTGGTTTTGATGAACGACATTAGTGGACAAAGCCGAAGAGAGGGAACTCTCAAACAAGTGACCCCGAGTGCCGTTCCAAAAAAGTTGATTGAAAATGCCTTGGTCGTAAGTAGCGTAAAAGCTGTAGTAGCGGTGCAGCGTCAGCAACAGGCACAGCACAAAAAAGGCGGCCGCCACTTGAACCACCACCCGCAGCGACTCATTTTTCTTCCATCTCAAAAGTATCATCTGCCCGCCATAATGAAATTATCGGACAATAGCACAAATCTAAAGTAAGTATTAAATTAAAGTAGAAGTGAAATAACTCGGCTCGGCAATGGTCAATTATTTTCACCCGATCGAAAAGCTCAACAGCGTCCATCCAACACCCAGCACCAGCGATACCGACTGTTCTCCCGAACAGCCGGCGAATTCTGCATCGCTTCTACAGCTTTTGCTGTTCGTAGACAAGCGTCCCTCTTCCCGGGAACAAACCAGACACATCCGCAAGTACCTCAAAGATTTGAAGGCAGAGTGCGACTTTGAACTTCAAGTCATCGACGTAGGAGAACAGCCGGATTTAGCCGAACACTTTAAACTTGTAGCCACTCCCTCGCTGCTCAAAATTCATCCCGAGCCGCGACAAACTCTCGCCGGCAGCAATTTGATCGCCCAACTCGAACACTGGTGGCCCCGCTGGCAGCGTTCTGTAGAAGAATACGCACCAGGGCAGCAGTCGGCCCCAGCTCTAGCTGCAACTCTAGCCAACCCAAAACCCATCTATTCCGTTGCTTGCGCCGCCGAACTCCTGCAGCTATCCGATGAAGTTTTTCGCCTCAAACAGGAAAAAGAACGCCTGCAAGAGCAATTACAGTTGAAAGACCGGATTATTGCGATGCTAGCTCACGACTTGCGCAATCCCTTGACGGCCGCATCTTTGGCTTTGGAGACTATTGAGTCAAGTCAGAAGGTGAAACAGGGGGAAAAGCCGCGTTTGACACCGACTCTGGCGGCTCATTTGATGAAACAAGCCCGCCGCCAAATCCGGATTGTCGATCGCATGATTACAGATATCCTGGAAGCAGCCCGGGGCACAAACGCTCAACTCCACATTGAACCAAAAAAAATCGAACTGGGGGCGATTTGTCAAGACGTAATCTTGCAGTTTCAAGACAAATTTCAGGAGAAAAGTCTGAACTTGGAAACAGACATTCCCACAGATTTGCCCTTGATTTATGCCGATCCCGATCGCATCAAACAAGTCGTGGTCAACTTGCTTGACAACGCCAGCAAGTACACGCCAGACCGAGGAACTGTTAATCTTTCAATTCTCCACCGCACCGCTTACAAAGTTCAAGTCAGCATTTGCAACAGCGGCCCGGGAATTCCTGAAGAAAATTGCGAGAGCATTTTTGAAGACAGCTTTCGCTTGCAGCGAGATAAATCAACCAACGGTTACGGCATTGGACTGTCCCTGTGTCAAGGCATCATCCGCGCCCACTACGGTCAAATTTGGGTAGACTCCGTACCCGATCGAGGCAGTTGTTTTCACTTTACCCTGCCCGTTCAAAATAAGTAACCCAATATCAATACTTTCAGCTACTCTATCCAACATTTCTAGGATATTTCTACGATATGACCCCTTTAATCTCACAATTAGACGCAATTATTAACCTACTCACCCTCATCTAATCCAGAACTCTGCTAGGAAGATTCTAGCCGCTTTCGTGCGATCGGCTTTCACCCCGAAAGTCCCGGTCGTGACAAACTTTTGCTTCATTCACACTATGCCAATAACGTGACTCTAGTTTTTGTCCGCCGCTGCCGTGGGAGACAAATAAATAAAAATTGAATACAAAGCATAGGTGTATTCAGTTTGAGCCGTTTAGCTTTGCAAGTATCTCTCAAAACTCCTCCACATCTGAGTTTGTGGTGAGCTGGGTCCAAGAATAATTGGTTAACATAGAGTGTCCTGATTTGACAAGATTGCCAAGCGCACTCAGCTTGAGTTATGACTGATCCGGAGTCGCATCAGTCACAAGGAGAACTCGTGAAATATTTTTCAGTAGTAATGTATTTGCTGCGGGAACGGCAACAGTTTCTCGAAGAAATTCGCCAAGGTGTCAAGCTCAAATCTAAAATTTTCGGTTTGTTGATTTCTAGTACCGTATTTTTTGGCATTTACGGAGCGATATTAGGTGCATCTAGTACGTGGATGCAATGTTTGGTTTCAGCAATTAAGTTGCCAGCACTTTATTTGCTGACGCTGATTATCTGCTTTCCCACACTGTACTTTTTTAATGTCATGTTTGGTTCAAAACGAACGTTTGAACAGTATTTGACATTGTTGATGACATCAATGGCGATGATTAGCATTTTGCTGTTTGGATTTGCACCTGTCAGTCTGTTTTTTCTCATCAGCAGTACCAATTACACTTTTTATTTGTTGCTGAATGTTGCTATCATGGCAATCACAGGATTTTTGGGGGTAAGTTTCATTTATCAAGGAATGCACTTTCTGTCCGAACAAGATGCGGAAGGCAAAGATATCAGGCTAAATATTTTGCGCTTTTGGTTGGGACTCTATGCGTTTGTTGGCAGTCAGTTGGGATGGACGCTGAGACCGTTTTTTGGCGCACCTGGACAAGCTTTTCAACTATTCCGCAACCGAGAAAGCAATTTTTATCTGAGTCTGTGGCAATCAATTATGTCTCTGGGAGGATCGTAATTAATCCCAATTTAAGGAGATTTTAAAGAGTGATACAAGGGGATTTGGATGAGTTGAGAATTCCTGAGAAGGAGTTGGAGGATTTGAGCGGAATAGCTTTGAGCGACGGTTTTGCAGCAGATTTTTACAGACCTGCTGCACTCCGGGACGGCAAAAAGCTGTTTGCTTTGTTTTTGCATGAGTTGCTGATATTTTGTGTGACGCTTGTTGTATCGCTGCCTGTGGCTTTGCTGGTCAATAAACATCAAGTTGGTTCATTTAGCGAGGCTGAGATATTTGTCCGAGTTTTACAAATAACTTTGGGTTTGTCGCTGGCGATTACTGTTGCTTGGAATGTCTATAGATGGGTTAAGGCCAAGCCTCTGGCAACGCTGGCGGGTCTGCTGGATGAAGTTGAGAAGTATCATGAGGTGATTCAGGCTTTAGATATTATCGATCGCCTAACGGCTGCTGGCAATTTACAAGCCAATTTAATTAACCGAGGAGATGCAATTGAGGCATTAAAAATTACTAGAGAAAGTTTAGTCTGTGCTTTAAAAACAGAGAGGATTCTCAGGGAAAATCAGAAATTTATCGGCCGCCGTTACGAGTTATTTACTAATATTGAAAGTAACTTAGCTGCTTTGATGGCGGTCGATGTGAGCGATCGGGCGACTGAATACGGGCGGTTGTTGAATGAAGCTTTGGAAATTGGGATGAGCGTACACAAAGAGGTAAGAAAGTGGCAAAATGGACGTTAGAGTTGTTGCAGCGTTCCTGGTTTGTTGTAAAAGTAGTAACTGATATCTTGCACCATGCTCAAGAACAGGCAGGATGCCTGTGCCACAAAAATTAAATTTTCTTGTGGGGTGGGCATCCTGCCCGCCCCTGAAAGGCTGATTGAAAATGGTGCAATATAGAAGTTACTACAAACTTTTTTTACCACCGGAAATTTCAATCATCAAAAATATCCAACTGTTCGCCATCCGACTCTTTTCTACCATTTTTTTTAACACCTTTCCGCAGCCCGATCGCAATTTTGCTATGTTTCTCAATCTGCTTCATCACCTGTCTCGCCCTGTCAATCACCGACGGCGGCAAACCTGCCAATCTCCCCGCTTCAATTCCGTAAGATTTGTCAGCACCTCCCGGCTGAACTTGGTGCAAGAATACGATTTGATCCGGCAATTCTTTCACTGTCACCTGATAATTTGCGACATTATCCAAAATAGAAGCTAACTCATTTAATTCGTGATAGTGAGTCGCAAAAATTGTCCGCGCCCGAATCTCGCTTGCTAAATATTCCGCCACAGACCAAGCAATCGACAGTCCGTCAAATGTCGCCGTTCCTCTGCCAATTTCATCTAACAAAACTAATGATTGCGGCGTGGCGTGATTGAGAATATTTGCAGTTTCGTTCATTTCCACCATAAACGTAGACTGACCGGTTGCCAAATCATCGACTGCGCCGACACGGGTAAAAATCCGATCGCAAATTCCCAAACTCGCAGCTTTCGCCGGCACAAAACTGCCCATCTGCGCCATTAACTGGATCAAACCCACCTGCCGCAAATAACAACTCTTCCCGCTAGCATTCGGGCCGGTTAAAATAATTAAATCTGGGCGGTTTAACGAGTCTTCCCGACCCAAAAAAGCAGAATTAGGTACAAAAAATCCCGGTGGCAAAGACTTTTCCACCACAGGATGACAACCTTCTATAATTTTAATTTCCCGACTTTCTGTCATAGTCGGGCGGCAGTAATTCTGGTAAACTGCTACTTCTGCCAAACCGCACAAAACATCCGCTGCCGCCACGGCGCGGGAAACGTTGCGAATAATTTCGGCGTGTTCTCCTACCTCCGATCGCACTTTCGCAAAAATATCGTATTCTAATTGATTTAAATCTTCCCGCGCCGTCAGAATTCGCACTTCCCTTTCTTTTAATTCTTCAGTGCTGTAGCGTTCTTCATTGGTGAGAGTTTGCTTGCGGGTGTAGTCTTTCGGCACTTGGTCAACTTTCGATTTGGGAATGCTGATGTAATACCCGAAAGCTTTATTGTAGGCTACTTTTAAATTAGAAATTCCGGTGCGCTTTCTTTCATTTTCCGCCAAGTTAGTAATCCATACCAAGTCGGCTGATGCAGTTTGGCGCATTTCATCTAGCATGGCATTGATTCCCGGACGAATCAAACCTCCTTCTTTTAAAAGAATCGGCGGTTCATCGACTAAGTGAGCGTGAATTTTAGTGGCTAATTCTTCTAAAATTGGCGGTACATTTTGCAGCGCTTTCAAATAGGGCGATCGCCCTTGGGCTGCGATCGAGGCTAATGCTGGCAGTTTTCCGAGAGAATCAGCTAAAGCGACCAAATCCCGCGCGCTAGCTGTTCCCGAACCGGCGCGGCCTGTCAGTCTTTCGATGTCGTAAATTTGGCGCAGCAACTGCTGCAAATCTTGGCGCAGGGCGTTATTTTCTACTAATTCTTGAATCGTGTCGTGTCGGGCGCAAATGCCTTTAATGCTGAGCAAAGGTTGCAGCACCCAGCGGCGCAAAGCGCGGCCTCCCATTGCGGTGCTGGTTTTGTCTATAGCCCACAGCAGCGAACCGTGAAAAACCCCATCTCTCACTGTTTGAGTAATTTCGAGATTGCGGCGGGTTTGGTAGTCGAGTATGAGAAAATCGGTGAGAGTGTAAGTGTGCAATCTTTGCAAAGAAACTGCTTTTTCCTTTTGAGTTTCTTCGAGATATTGCAGCAAACCGCCGGCGGCGCGCACTGCGAGGGAAAGGTGTCCGCATCCCATACCTTCGAGCGATCGCACTTTGAACTTTTGCAGGATTCTCTGTTTTGCTTCGGACAAAGTAAACGGAATTTGCGATCGCAAAGAATAGCAAAACGAATTCGGCAAACAATCGGGCAAATGCTCGGATTTCTCTCCGGGCCTCAACATAGTCACCAAATCCGGCGCATTAGTTGGCATCAAGACTTCCGAAGGTTGCAAGCGCAGTAATTCTAAGGTTAATTGTTCTAAACTGTCTGCTTGGGTAGTGACGAATTCTCCAGTAGAAATATCTGTATAAGCCAATCCCCAATGTTCCCCAGCAATGACGACTGCTGCTAAAAAATTATTTTGTCTCGGTTTGAGCATTCCGTCATCAGTCAAAGTTCCGGGAGTGAGAATGCGGGTAATTTCGCGCTTGACTTGGCGGCCTTCTTTCGCAGCAATCGAGGCATCTTCAACTTGGTCGCAAACTACCACAGCATAACCTTTTTCTACTAACATTGACGTGTAGCGGTCGAGGGCGTGGTGCGGCACTCCTGTCATCGGCACTCTGCCAATTTCCTTGCCGCTTTCTTTGCTAGTACAAACAAGTTCTAATTCCTGCGAAATCGTAACTGCATCTTGGAAAAAACACTCAAAGAAATCTCCGACTCGAAACAATAAAAGTGCGTGGGGATACTGTTCTTTAACTTCCACATACCGCTGCATCATCGGCGTCAGCTTGGTGAATTCTAGTAGGCGGTGGTCGGCATTCCGGATGTTGGGTTGATTGGGGTCTGTTGGGGTAGATGCAGTGTAAGGCATAAAAAGCGATCGATAAATTTTAATCTTTAACAACTTTACCGCAAGCTCGGCTTTTAGTTATAACTAATAATACAATATTTGACTATTAATCATCCTTAAGCAGGGTGCGTGATTGTCGAGATTCTGGTGGAGTGTTGAGCGATACGAAACTCACGCATCCTACTTAATAATCGATCGACCCGCTTTTACTTGAGAAGTTTTAGGTCAATACTTATCTAATGTGAGTCAAAACAGCCGCTACAGTGAGATTCAGGGCGGATATTTTATCTATTGTGAGAGGATAGGGATCGCCGATCGACAAAAACAACCTCATCCATCTCGTTGTTAGCTGTTATAGCAGATGTTGAAAGCCTTTCAAGTTCGCTCAGGGTAAAAAGAAGGAAGAAGCAATCTTCCGCAATGATTTCAGCAATTAAGAACGTCTTAACCGTCGAGCGTGCTTGCTATAAATGTTGGCGGTTAACAAAATAATGTCAAATTTTCCGGATTTTAGGGGCATAAACTTTAGATTTTTGTTATTTAAAACAGCCGGAAGATAGATTTTTAAATTATACCTCGGATAGAGAGATAAACAATTTTATATACTTAAAATTAAAAAGGTTCAAGCGAGTAATTTATCGGCTTAGTAAAGGTAAGATTTAGAATCAAAAATCTGCTAGCTAGTAGTTAACTAGAGGAAAAAAATAATGAAAGCTCTTTGCTGGCACGGAGCAAATGATGTGCGAGTTGATAATGTACCAGACCCAACAATTATCAATCCACGCGATGCGATAGTTAAAATCACAACTACAGCCATCTGCGGCTCAGATTTGCACCTCTATAACGGCTACATCCCGACGATGCAATCCGGCGACATTCTCGGTCACGAATTCATGGGGGAAGTAGTCGAACTCGGCAGCGAAGTCAAGAACTTAAAAAAGGGCGATCGCGTTGTCATTCCTTTTACTATTTCTTGCGGCAGTTGCTTCTTTTGCAACCGCGATTTGTGGTCGCTGTGCGACAACTCCAACCCCAATGCTGGGCTGGCAGAAAAAATGTTCGGTCATTCCCCGGCGGGACTGTTTGGCTACTCGCATTTAACAGGCGGTTATGCAGGCGGACAAGCAGAATATGCGCGGGTTCCGTTTGCCGATGTCGGCCCTTTAAAAATTCCCGACGGACTTTCTGACGAACAAGTATTGTTCCTCACCGATATCTTTCCGACCGGTTACATGGCGGCCGAAAACTGCGACATTCAGCCGGGGGATACTGTAGCAGTTTGGGGATGCGGGCCGGTCGGACAATTTGCGATCAGAAGTGCGTTTATGCTGGGGGCCGATCGAGTAATTGCGATCGACCGCGTACCAGAACGCTTGCAAATGGCGGCCGCAGCGAAAGCTGAAATCATCAACTACGAAGAAATGGACGCCGGGGAAGCAGTCACCGAAATGACGGGGGGACGCGGGCCCGACTCCTGCATCGACGCGGTGGGGATGGAAGCCCACGGCACCGGTCTCGACGCTTTGTACGACAAAGCCAAGCAAGCCGTGCGGTTGGAGAGCGATCGACCTACGGCCCTGCGACAAGTTATCCTCGCGTGTCGCAAGGGCGGCACAGTGTCAATTCCCGGCGTTTACGGCGGCTTCGTTGACAAAGTGCCATTAGGTGCAGCTTTCAACAAAGGCTTGACCATGAAAATGGGACAGACGCACGTTCACCGCTATTTGCGGCCTTTGCTCGATCGCGTTCAAAAAGGCGAAATTGACCCGTCATTCGTAATTACGCACCGAATGAAATTGGATGAAGCGCCCCACGCCTACGAGATTTTCCTCAACAAAAAAGACAACTGCATCAAAGTTGTCCTCAAACCCTAACTCGCATTCAATTGACAAGGAGAAACTATGCTTTTACAAGAAAAAGAATCAGGCGATTTGGTAGAAATCCTCGATATCGATGGTTTAATCAGCCCTGCAAAAAATGAGGTATTAGGGCGAAATCAAGCAGGTGAAGAAGAGCAAGAACCAGCGAATTTTCCGAAGGGTAAATTAGTGTTTCCCTCCGGCGAAGTTTTGCCGCGTTGCTGGACTGAGAAAAATTATAAAACTAATTGATTCAAGGGAAACCCGCAACCTAATACCCAGAGCCCCGACTTCTTAAAGAAGTCGGGGCTCTAACAGTTTTAGGTAAAAGGGAGATTAATTGTTAACTATCCACTCGACTTGATGCGCTTCTGTGATGTCGGGAATATCCAGCCGCGCAGCTAACTTGCGAATGACTGCTTCTGGTACTGTTGCTGTGCGCGATCGATTCCGCTGCAATATTTCTTCTAGAGGTACTTCCAGATAAACAATCCGAATTCGCGCTTGATAAGCAGCAAAAAAATTAATTAATTGCTGCCGCATTTGTTTAGTTGTATTGGTAGCATTCCAGATAAAAGAACGCCCCAGTATCATATATTCCCGCGCTCTATTTTTGGCTTCCATTATTACATGGCCGGGAGTTTCATCGGGAGGAACGTTCATTTCTTTTCGCAGCGCGTCCAGCGAGATTAATGGCAAATCTGGGAGATTTTTCCGAATCCAATAATCTTTGCCGCTTCCTGGCAAGCCAGACATCAAAATTACTTCGCATTTAGTATCGTCAAATGCGAAGTAATCCGGGTTTCCATTCTCTTTGCGGAAGTAGATAAATCGGCTGTGTGCTGATGCGAATTGTCGGGGAGAATCCAAACAATTATTTTCTTGACAAAACTCCCGAAATAGTTGTATTTTATCGAGCAGTTCTTGTTTGTCGGCGCAGTGGCGGCCGCGCACATCTGCTTCTGCTAAAAGTGCGAGGAAATCGCAGCGGACAACTTGACTGACTTTAATTACGGACTGCTGCGGGTTGGGTTTGTCGATTAACCAGATGGGTAAACTGCCGAATTGGACGATCGCCACAACTGTTTCGCGAATCTCAAACTGCACGGGCGGCTCGAATTGAGATAAAATTTGTCTGACCATTCTCGCACCTTGACGGGCGTGACCTTTTGAGCTAATTCTGCCGTCGGCTTCTATTTTTGTAAAGGTTGGTTTGGCGACATCGTGCAGCAAAGCGGCGGCAAAAAGTATCGATCGCTCTTTTTCGGGAAGCTGCCGCCAATTTGGGGAAGATATTAAGGCTTCGCAGACCATTTTTGTATGAATAAAAACATCTCCTTCGGCGTGGTAAATCGGGTCTTGCTGACATCCTTTGAGACTGTCAATCCAGTCGAAATGCGTTTGAATACCGTCCCAATCCAGGAACCAATCGGGCGGTTCGGGACAAAAGGGAAAAGTCCAAAGTGGCGAGGGCGATAACAGTGCATTCATAAATTTACCTGCTGGTTAACTAAAATTAAATAAATCTGCGCCGGGACGCAGAATATTGGGTATAATTGGGCGATTGAGCCAATGTCCTTCGGCATTTTTAATAGCAGTCAAAAAACTGGCACGCACGTATTTGTAACGCGCCTTTACTATGCCATCTTCTTCGACTTTAATGTACAGACCCTCCATGCGATCGCTCTTGTCAGTCTCTTTCAAACACCGTTCTTCATCTAATCCCAATTCCCCGCAGCACAAACGCAAGCGTTCCAAATGTCCCGGTTGAATAAAATTAGATTTTTCCATAAACTGCATCATTTGTTTGGGAGATTTCAGCACTCCAGAAAACAGCACGGGAACGGAGACCAACGGCAGTCCACTTAACAACTTGCGGCGGGATTCTGTACTCAAAAATTGATTTGTTTCTAAGTCGAGCACGTCGTATTCCATAAAATAGTGCGGCAAAAAATCATAAAAAACAGTGTGTTTGGCATAAAGCCATTCGCCGTAAAGAATGTAGCGATTTCCCAGCACTTCTCCCAGCGCCCCGCTGAGACTGAAAGCCCACTGTTTGAATAAGTTAAAATGTTTTTCCCTCGGTCCGCCGGTGAGATAGTGGCCGCGACTTTGCAGCAGCATTTGTCCGTCTGGTGCGAAGCTGATGCCTGTATTAGCGCCGTCTACCTTTTCTTCTATAATTAGAGGGCGATCGATCAAAACGCTAAATGGCACGCTGTCGAGGTCTTCATCGCCTGGTTGGAAACGCGAACCTTCGATGTGATAAGTTCTAGGATATTTAACAATTTTGAGCATTAGCCTATCCATTTTAGATTTGAGATTTCAGAGGTAACCCATCCATTTTAGATTGTAATTTTAGATTTTAGATGCGACCGAATCTATTTAACCATTATAATGGAATGATCACAAAGGAGCGTGTAATTTGAAAAGTCAAAGTTTCCAGAGCATATCATCAGCATTCGCTGGGATTCTATTAGTAGGCGCGCTACTCCTGGGATTAAACTCTTTCGTCGTTATCAATCCAGGCGAAGCAGGGGTGGTTAGCGTTTTAGGAAAAGCCAGAGATGGAGCATTGTTAGAGGGGTTTCACCTCAGACCCCCGCTAATATCCAAGGTAGATGTGTACGATGTAACAGTGCAAAAATTTGAAGTTCCCGCCCAGAGTGCTACTAAAGACCTTCAGGATTTAAATGCCAGTTTCGCGATCAATTTTCGCCTCGATCCTGAAAGAATAGTGGAGATTAGAAGGACTCAAGGCACTTTGGAGAATATAGTCTCGAAAATTATTGCTCCTCAGACGCAAGAAGCATTTAAAACAGCCGCTGCACTGAGAACCGCCGAACAATCTATTACTCAAAGAAGGGAACTGAAGCGAGACTTTGATACTGCGCTGAAGGAAAGGCTATCAAAGTATGATGTAATCGTACTCGATACGAGCGTTGTTAACATTCGATTCTCCACAGATTTTGCAAAAGCGGTTGAAGAGAAACAGGTTGCTGAACAGCGGGCGCAAAGAGCTGTTTATGTGGCTCAGGAAGCCGAACAACAGGCTCAAGCTGACATTAACCGCGCTCAAGGTAGGGCTGAAGCTCAAAGACTTTTGGCTGAAACTTTGAAGGCTCAAGGCGGCAATTTAGTTTTGCAAAAAGAGGCGATCGAAGCTTGGAGAAGCGGGGGGGCTCAGATGCCAAAAGTGCTGGTTATGGGCGCAGGTTCGAGTCGGGTTCCTTTCATTTTTAATATGAACGATATTCAGGAAGAACCAGATCACCCGCAAGTGACCAACAATTAAAATATGACTGAGGGTAACAAGCCCGGTGTCTCCGAAAATATTGGCTTTGCTAACCAGAAATCTCGCAATAAACCGAGTTTCCTCAGAAAGTGCACATAAGTCCTATGAGAGTTGCGGGAATATGCTACACTTCTGAAAGCCACAATATAACGACAGTTTGAAACCTGTCGTTATAAAAGCGAAGTCCGCAATTAACACGCAGGCAACACACTCATTTTAGGAAGCTAGGAGAAATCATGACCCGCGCTATTATGGAAACCGACAAAGGCACAATCAATTTGGAATTGTTCGATGCGGATGCGCCTAACACAGTGAAGAATTTTGTTGACTTGGCGGAAAAAGGTTTTTACGATGGATTGTCCTTTCACCGAGTCATTCCTAATTTTATGATTCAAGGTGGCTGTCCAAAAGGCAATGGAACTGGCGGCCCCGGCTACAAAATTAAGTGCGAAATCAACTCCAACAAACATTTGGCAGGAACTTTATCGATGGCTCACGCAGGCCGCGATACGGGTGGCAGCCAATTCTTTATTTGCCATTCTCCCCAGTCTCATCTAGATGGAGTTCACACAACTTTTGGCAAAACTGAGGATATGTCTGTCGTCAATGCTATCCGTCAAGGTGACAAGATTATTTCGCTGAAAATTGAGCATTAATTTCCAGTAATTAGTTTTGTTTGCAATAAGGACTAAATTCCTTGTTGCAAACAAAACGTGTGAAAATTAATAGTTTTAAAATGTACAATTTATGACCAATAATTTCTTGATAGTACCCGCCACGTAATTTATGCGTGGAATCAATCCTTGCATCCTCAAGCCCCCAGATTTATCCGCGGCGTCAATCTAAAATCTAAAATCTAAAATCTAAAATCGAATGACTGTTATCAATGATTCTGCTGTGGTGGCCCAGTTGACTGAACTATATTTAAAATACGAAAAAGCTCTTTGTACGAACGATATTGAAACTCTGGATAATTTGTTCTGGGATGCGCCGGAAGTTGTGCGGTTTGGGGCGACGGAGAACCTATACGGGAGTGATGAGGTGAGGGCTTTTCGCCAAGGACGATCGCCTGTAAATGTCGATCGAGAAATGTTCAATCTCAAAGTCGTGACTTTCGATGCAGACACGGCGGCTGTGACGCTGGAATTCCGCCGTGCTTGCGATGGAGTAGTGCGGCTGGGGCGGCAGAGTCAGATGTGGCGCAAGTTTCCTGAAGGTTGGAAGATTGTTTCGGCTCACGTTTCTTTTTTGCCGGTGTAGATGTTAAAGGTAAGGAAACAATAATTGTCTAAAGCAGGCGGACTTTATGACTGAATCATTCATCCTCTAGAGCAACGTCTAATAATTCAATTTCCAGACTTTCTTCCTCATCTTCATAATTAAATTCTACTCTGCTCTGCTTAATAATCTCGCTCAATATATTGCTTAAGTCCCCTTTGGCAACAGCTTGTTCAAATCTTTCTATCAGAATAGGAACATTGATTATTTCTTCTATACATTCCATGTACTGAGATACTATAGCATTGATTGAATACAGCTTTCGAGCTTGTGCTTCAATCTTTGATTTAATTTCACTATCTGAATCTAAAGATTTAACTACAAATGTTATCGGATACCTTTCAATTTTATCAATGTCTAGGAAATATTTATTTACATCTACAGTTTCCGTCACCTGAAAAAAACGTCCTAGGGGTTTCATTACAAAGTCAATTCCCCCATCATTAGCATTTGTCCTACCTGTTTTAAACAGCTTTAAATTTTCTTGCTGGAGTGTGTCTAGTGCATAACCCCAATAAATAACTCGGTCATTGTAGTAGTATTTTAATATACTGTAGCTGACTATCTCGAAAATTCGAGCATCTACATTTGGCGCTACCATTTGTTTTATAAATTCTCTGACTTCAACCTCTGTCAATGTTTGAGCATCTTTACAAAGTTGAATAAACTTTTCAAAGCTATCTCTCTTAGCTTGAACGTAAGCATCAATTATGTCGATTACTGTTTCTGCTATATTGTGTTCATTCTCATTGATTTTGACTTTTAATAAATATTCGTTAAACCAATACCTTTTAGTTTTCTCATTTTTCACAATTGGGATGAACTCACCGGAAAAATATCTGTTAAATTCTGCATTCACCCTATTGTTCAAGCCAGGATTTTGAAGCTTTTTCCCGAATGGTAATTCACGCTGTCTCTTAAAAAGATTCGTATAAACTGCACCTTCATAATCTGAATACATTTCTGTCTGATGAAAATTTTTCACCAAATAATCTTCAACTAAAACATATATTGCGTATAAACTGGCCAAACTTGGTCTTGATTTTGATCCTTTATTTGAAGATTTAGTCTTGATATTCAAATATGAAATTAGCTGGCTTTCACGCAATATTTGAGCCCCCACGTCGCCAAACTTAGCCTTTAAAAGAGCCTTAATTATTTTTGTAAATTCATGTTTTATTTTTATTATAGTTGTAAGTTGAGTGTTAGCTGGTGTGGCGAAACTTCACCGGAGTTGACTTCAGACATGAGAGCCTCTTCACTCTCATCCGGGGTAATTTGCAACCGCCGCAATCCTATTTGTAGATACTTGTCTTGTAATTCTATGCCGATTGACTTTCTGTTAAGCTGCTTGGCAACAAATGATGTTGTAAAAGTTCCCGAAAATATATCTAGTACAACATCGCCCTCATTACTACTGGCTTTGATAATTCTTTCTAACAATGATGTTGGTTTTTGGGTAGGATGTTCCTCATACTCAGGCATACGATATCTCACTCTCGGAAACTCCCACACATTACCTGGAACTTTTTTAGAATTATATACTGATGGTGTAGCCTTGCGGTAGTCAATTAGTTTTCTAACAGATCCGGTTTTTGCCTCTACCAGAATATCGGAGGAATTGAATTTATAATTTCGTTTGTCCTTGACGCAATATAAAATTGGTTCGTACAGAGAACCGTAATATTTTTTTGCTTGTACGCCCGAACTGTCATAATACCACACTATTCGAGAAAGGATTGTTAAACGATCGCGCAAATATAAATCAAAGTAGGGCATACTTTGAGTTGACGCCATTAGATACAAACTGCCGTTATGCTTGAGCTTTTTAACACATAAGTTTAACCAACTATAACTCCATTCTAAATAATCCTTTTCAACTTCCCACTTGTCTTTAAAACCATTGAAATTTTTACCAATATTATAGGGAGGATCGGCAAAAATTAAATCGATTGAGTTGTCTTGGATTTCACTACCAAGAACTTCTAACACATCTCCTAAAATGAGCTTGTGGTCGTCAATTTCAGAGATTTTCATTCAGCATAACCTCTTCCAATTAATATTGGCTATTGCCAAGGGTCGTAAAATATGTTCTATAAATATTTAATACAGTTCATATTTGAGCAAAGTACAAGGAATCGAGCCATTATAAACAGGAATTCGCCGCGATGTCCTGAGTCCGACCTTTTTACCCAACTCCTTATTTCCAGTCAAAATAAATGCATTCCAACCTTTAAAACGATGCTTGAAAATATCCCCCAACATCTTGTACAAATCTCCCAATTCGCTAGCATCTCCCAGGCGCTCTCCGTAGGGAGGATTGCAAATCAGAACGCCTCTGTCTGCGGGGGCTTCCAACTGAGATAACTCAGTTTGAGCAAACTGAATCTTACCCGAAATACCAGCTTGCTGCGCGTTCGTGCGAGCTTGAGTTAACATATCGGAATCGCGATCGCACCCTGCAATCACCTCTTTAAGATCCGGCAATTCGCTGTTTTCAGCTTCTGCCCACAATTTATCCCACAAAGGTTCGTCAAAATCCCGCCAAGTCATAAATCCAAACTTTTCTCGAAACAATCCCGGTGCAATATTCAAGGCCTTTAAACTCGCTTCCAAAGGCAAAGTTCCCGAACCGCACATCGGGTCTAAAAACGGCAAATCTGGCGTCCATTCTGCCATCTCCAACAAAGCCGCAGCTAGGGTTTCTTTGAGGGGAGCAAGCCCCATCGCCGGTCGATATCCCCGGCGGTGCAAACTGCCGCCAGAACTGTCTAAACTTAAAATACAGTTGTCTCGATGAATGTGAATGTTAATTAGTAAATCGGGATGCTCTACATCAACATTAGAACGCTTGTTAAATTGAAGGCGCTGTTGGTCGGCGATCGCATTTTTGACCTGCAAAGCTGTATAGTGAGTGTGGTTCAACTTTTGGTTGCCGCCGGTGCAGTTTACTGCTAAAGTATTGTCAGGATATAAGTATTCGTCCCAAGGGATTTTCTGCACTTCGCGGTAGAGCATATCCGAGTTGTAACACCGGAATTCGGCGATCGGCATTAGCACTCGAAAAATAGTTCTCGACCACAGATTGACGCGGTACAATAAAGCCCGATCGCCCGCAAAGTAAACCCCAGTAAAATCTGGCTTGACATCCAGCGCCCCCAAACGTTCTAATTCTTGGGCGGCAATTGTTTCTAAACCGCGCGCAACTGTAGCAAAATATTGATTCATTGAGAATTGGTAATTGGGAATTGGTTTTTATCGATCGCCCTAAATTATATCAAATCCGGTACCATCGGAATTGTAAAATCGAGTCAACAGTCAACAATCACGGACGTTGCAACCGAAATAGCTCTAATTCATCTGCGTTAATCTGTGTTTATCTGCCCTCATCTGCGGTTTAAAAAAGAGAATGTATTAACCGCAGATGACAAGAGATGGACGCGGATTCACGCAGATAAATAGAAGAGAGAGATGAATAATTCCGACTCCTCCGGGTGAGTTTCCGCCCACCTCACCCTTGCAAGTCACAAACTGTCAGTAATACTCGTGAAATTAAAAGCTTTCACGCGCACTCCGGGCACGACACTATCGCCGTAACGCTTCACCGCACTAACTGCATCCACATCGCGCAACATATCAGGTAAAACTTGATTGAAACGCAGGTTTTTAATCGGGTAAGCAATTTTGCCATCCTCAATCCAAAAAGTACCGTCGCGAGTCATTCCCGTTACTTCCAATGTTTTCGGATTAACGTAGCGCACGTACCAAGCTCGACTGACGAAAATTCCGCGGTCGGTTTGAGCAATTAAATCTGCTAAACTTTGGTCGGAACCTGTCATCACGATCGGGTAATAAGCACCTTTTGCCTCTTTGCCTTTTTGTGCGGCCCAGTAGCGGGAATAAGACAAACTTTGAGGGACGCCATCTTTGATGATTTCCAAATAGTTATTGCTCAATCCGTCGCCGAAAAAAGTATTCGATCGCAGCAAAGGATGAGCCGGATCGCGCTGCACTTGCACTAACGGGCTGAAAAGTTGTTCCCCCGCGCGGTTTCCCGCTGGTTTTCCCTCTGCATCCGCGATCGACATAAACGATCGCCCCTCATCCGCCGCCCTCGCATCCAGCCCCCAAATCACCCACGGTAGCAAGCCCGCAAAAGCAGCGCCGTCAAGGATTACCGGATAAACGCCGGGAGTGATTGGGCGCGGGTTACGGGATGCGATCGCCCGATCGAGCACTTGTTCTGCTAATTGAGCGATCGGCAATTCGTTGATACTCCAAGCAGTGCTCCTCGCCCAGCTAGAACCGTTGTCAATGCGAGCAGTAAAGCTGAAATCCGCCTCTGTAGACTGATTGCAGGCGCGGAGTCCGGTTGACGAGGCGATCGCGTACAGCCACGCATCAGCGCTCAAAGTGCCCGAACCGTGAGCCCCCCCCTGGGAAGCAATGGCGCAAGCTTGCTGCACCATTTGGGCCCGCGCTAGAGGCGATACAGTTGCCGTTGCTGGGTCGAAGGCGGGCGATCGCAAATCGTAGGTTTGAGGCGGCAGCAGCGGCATCCATTCGGGGTCTGCCGGCGCAATTCTGGCCAATTCTTCCGATCGCTTGACTGCAGAGGCGATCGCATCTTCATCAAATTCTGTAACAGCAGCAGAGGCGCTTTTGTTGCCAAAATAGCTAGTAATACTCAGGTTAAATACAGTTTTGCTGATATTTTGGCTGATTTGATTTTCCGAGAAGCGGGAAAGAGATTCCTCGCCAGTAGAGAGACTGACAAATACTTCCTCTGCTTTGGAGAGTTTGACTGCTTTTTCTACTACAGATAAGGCTTGGTCTTCACTTAAAAGTGCGGGCGATGTTGTTACGAGCATAAGCTAAAGTCCCGGAATATTTGTTGTATTTGAAAATTGGTTTAGCCGCAATACTACGGTTAACTCGCCTGTACTAAAGAGCGTACTGCTAACACTTCATCTGCTCGCAGAGGTTCTACATCTGAAGGAGAAACAGCCACAACTAAAATCGATTCTCCTAAAGCATTAAATATTTCTAGAACGCAGCCATCATCTTCGCCTTCCCTTGGATAAGGTACGCGATCGACTAGCATGGCTACATCACCTTTTTTTAGGTGATATAGCGGCATATCCCGACACAATGCTACACGCTGGTAAAGTTCAAGTTTCACGTCGAGACTCCTTTTTGGGTTTGAGAGTAATAAAATGAAAACTTCCGTCAATTCGCCACTGCAACCAAATTGTAACAACTGCTAAATTACGTCCATTAGCCCCTGGCAAATCACCTTCAGCGCGAAAGAACTTTCCGAATTCATTAGCACCATCTTCTACTGCCTCAGCCGACGCAATCAAAAACTGGATGGCTGCTAACAAAGCTTCTGGCTTATCTTGACTAAAACCCCCTAGACCGAGAAATTTTGACTTGTCATCTTGTGCTTTGGGAACAAGTAAATAGCGCGTCAACTTGGCTTCGGGTATGATAGCATCCGCTGGAATTTTCACATTGAAAGCCTACAATCTAATTAAGAATTTCCCCCAATTTGAATATCCCTCACTCGCACCGGCACACAAGCGTGAGTCATCTGAGCAATCTGCATCGGCTCGCCCTTTCCGCATATATGAGTACCGCACTGAACCAGCTCCGAAGCCGGCCCGATCGCATCTATTTGATTCCAGAAATCAGTAGTCATCGCCTGATAAGTTACATCCTTCAACATACCGACAACTTTACCTTTTTCCACCTTCCAAAAAGCATCGCCGCCGAATTGAAAATTGCGCCGCTGCTGGTCGATCGAATAACTACCCATACCGTCGATTAAAATCCCGTCTTCCGTATCCGCAATCATCTGGGCCAAAGTAGCAGTATGGCTGCCGCCCTCCGGGCCAGGTTCCAATCCCAAATTGGGAATTCTCACCATCGGTACGCTCGACCAACTGTCAGCGCAAGCAGAACCGTTGCTGCTACCGCGTCCGAGGCGATAAGCCGTCTCTCTGTCAGTGAGATAATCAACTAAAATCCCATCCTTGACAACGTACCACTCTTGTGATTTTACGCCCTCATCATCGTAACCCATTGTACCGCGACCACCCGGTTGAGTGCGATCGCACTTAAAATTCACCCAAGGTGCAGCGTATTGCAGTTTATTTAAATTATCAGTAGTAGCAAAGCTCGTGCCTGCAAAATTAGATTCGTAGCCGTAAACCCGGTCTAATTCAGTTGGATGCCCGACCGATTCGTGGATTGTCAAAAACAAATTTGTCGGCTTAAGAATCAGGGATTTGCAAATACCAGCCGGGAGTTTGGGAGCGCGGACTTTCTCAATAGCTTCGGCAGCAACTCTTTCAACTTGACTCAACAAATCATCGGGATTAATATGTTCGTAACCGATATTCAGCGGCGGGCGTTCGTAACTGCGACTTTGGGCATCGCCGCCCGCAATTGCCGTACAGTCAAAACCAGGATAGCTGCGGTAGATTGTTTGTTCGATTAGCGAGCCTTCTGTGGAAGCAAAAACTTTGTCTTCGCGGCTTGACTGCAAAAAAGAAGAAGCTTTTTTGATGCCTTGTGCGCCGTGTGCTAGCAGCCGCTCGTTGATAGTTAGCAGCAGTTCAGCTTTCTCAGCAACTGGTACAGAAAAAGGGTCAATGGCGATGGGAGTTGCATAGGTATCGACATATTTTTCGACAGGCACTAACCGCACCGGTTCCTTTTGAGTTAAGCGGCTGCCTTTAGCGATTTCTACAGCCAAAGCGACTATTCTTGCAACCTCTGCGGGTGTTTTGCTGTGACTGGCGGCAAACCCCCAAGCGCCGTCTAGAAGCACCCGCACGCCAAAACCGGAACTTACATTATCTGACAGTTGACTTAAAGATCGATCGCGCGCGTAAAGATTCTGCCTTCGGTAACTGCAAAAACGCACGTCACCGTACTCGCAACCTGTTTGCCGGATCAAATCTACAGCCAAATTTGCCAACTCGTTAGCAGAGATTTTTGCAGTTAACAGTACCATAGTTATTAGTCATTCGTCGTTAGTTGTTAATTATTATAGCGCTTTTAAATTATTTGAACGAACTGCGAGGACGCAAAGAGCGCGTTCGGCGAAGCCGTTCCCGAAGGGTAGGAAGGAAAGAGAGAGGTATTTTTCATATCGTTGACGGTTGTTTCGGAATGATTAAACCGCAGAGGCCGCAGAGACCGCAGAGGAAGAAAAGAGAGAGATAAATAATTCCGATACCAACGAATTTGATGTCATTTCTAAGTAGAGTTTTTACCGGAAAAACATCTTCTTCTTTCTCTTCCTTCGCGCCTTCGCGGTTCATTAAATCCTACTCCATTTCCTGCAAAACCCCTGTCAAAATCTCCACAATGCGATCGATATGTTCCTTCTCAATAATCAGCGGTGGCGACAAAGCAATAATATCACCCGTCGTCCGAATCAGCAAGCCTTTTTCATAGCACTGAATAAAACAATCAAAAGCCCGTTTTCCCGGCTTCCCAGCAATAGATTCTAACTCAATACCCGCTACCAGTCCCAGATTCCGAACATCAATTACGTGTCGCACTCCCTTCAAAGAATGCACCGCATCTTCCCAGTAACCAGCCATCTTATCTGCCCGTTCAAACAGCCTTTCTTCCTCATAAATATCCAGCGTCGCCAAAGCAGCCGCACAAGCCAGAGGATGACCAGAATAAGTATAACCGTGAAAAAGCTCGATCGCATTTTCAGGAGCATTCATAAAAGCATCGTAAATGCCTTCTTTCACAAACACCGCCCCCATCGGCACCGTACCGTTAGTTATCCCTTTCGCAGCCGTCACAATATCGGGAACTACCCCAAAATATTCCGTAGCAAAACTCGATCCTAGCCGTCCGAATCCAGTAATTACCTCATCAAAAATCAGCAGAATTCCGTACTTGTCGCAAATCGCCCGCAGCCTCTCCAGATAACCTTTCGGAGGAATCAAAACACCTGTAGAACCAGCCACCGGTTCGACAATTACCGCTGCAATATTAGACGCATCGTGCAAAGCGACAATCCGCTCCAATTCATCCGCCAAATGCGCTCCCCATTCCGGTTGTTTGCGGCTGAAAGCATTGTGTTCGAGATTGTGAGTGTGAGGCAAATGATCGACTCCCGTCAGCAAACTGCCAAAAAACTTGCGGTTTGTACCGATACCGCCGACAGAAATTCCCCCAAAACCAACGCCGTGATAGCCGCGTTCCCTGCCGATCAATCTTTGGCGAGTTCCTTCACCTTTCACCCGGTGATAAGCAATGGCAATTTTTAACGCAGTTTCAACAGATTCCGAACCCGAATTAGTAAAGAAAACGCGATCGAAATTGCCCGGAATCATCTTTACCAAACGTTCCGCCAATTCAAAAGCGCCCGGATGTCCCATCTGAAAAGCCGGGGAGTAATCCAAACGCAAAACCTGCTGTTTAACTGCTTCGGCAATTGTCTCGCGGGCGTGTCCTGCATTCACGCACCACAGGCCCGCAGTACCATCTAAAATTGAGCGGTTATCATCGCTTGTAAAGTGCATATCTTTTGCCGAAACCAATATTCGCGGATTCGCTTTAAACTGTCGGTTGGCAGTGAAGGGCATCCAGTAAGCGTCCATATTTGTCATCGTTTTTTTATCTTTTTATATTGATGATTCTGCCTTCAAACTATAACTTGCTACCGATTGCCGATCGCCAGACGCTTATTATAATTTTACAAAACACCTCTCTCCCTCTTTCTATCTTTTCTATCTCCTCTGCGCCCTCTGCGCCCTCTGCGGTTAGTAAAAAAAATATCATTCACAAATGAAATAAAATCACTGCCGCAATCCTAAATCTTGGCGATGGCTTTCCTAGCGGCAGAGATATCAGATAAAAAACCCGGTTCATTAATTAACATAAAAAAAACCGGGTTTTTAAAGAACCTAAAAACTTGATGTTTAATCACAAAAACTAGCTAATTAACGATCGCACCGGCAGACTCATGCTGCAACAAACCGGTCAGCATTTTCACAGGCCGCCCGTCGTAGGGCCAGGCGAAAGCATGGCGGAAAGCAGCTTCTTGACACGCTTGCAACTGCCGAAAATCAATGATATCCAAAGTTAACAAATTCTCGTACTCGAAAGGCAATCGCACGTTGTGCAATCCCGCGTTGTCGGTGCAAATGGCAATATCGACGCCAGCTTCAAAACATCGATCGAACACAACCTTCAATTCGCGCATATCCTCCAATGTCCCCGTTTTGAGATAGGTAGTCGGGCAAACCTCCAAGCATTGACCCCTGCGCGCGACTTCTGGCAGCAGTTCGGGATATTTTAACGGAATTTGAATCCCGTGGCCGATACGCATCAGATAGGGCAGAAGTTCGGGATAACAGCCAGAGGTAGTTTCGTAGAGGTGGCCGGTAGTTTTGATGCCGATCGACCTCGCGTACTGGTACAATCCGACAAACTCCTCCAAACGCTCGCCAATACAATCATCGCCGCCAGCTATATCGATCGCACAAACATATTCTCCCATCCCGGCCGCCAAATCTACGATCGCCCGATTCACTTCATAAGGCAAACGCGAGTGCATGCACAAAATTTGGCTGGTAACAATCGGACAATCGCTAATTTGACTTGCCTTGCCCACAACCTTGACAATTTCTGCCATCAAATCAATGCGTTCTGACTGTTCCAAATGTTCTGGAGTCCGCAAATAAGGCGTATAGCGCAACTCCAAATAAGCCAGATTTTCAAACACGTAAGCGCCCCGCATCAACCGATAGATGAAATAAGGCAACGTCTCAACAGTTTGAACGCTTTCTACCAGCGTGTGCAGTTCCAAATACTCATTGAGAGTATTGCGCGGACGAGTGTAAAACTCCTCAAACTCCGAGTATTCTTGAAATCGATTAACCATCTCAGCATTGTGGCGATCGAAATACCGCCACAGCACCCTAGGAACGACAGAACCACCCAGATGGCGGTGCAACTCAGCGTGTAAAGTCATGCGATTTTAGATTTTAGATTTTAGATTTTAGATTGAAAGAATTGAAGGATTGAAGAATTGAAGGATTGAAGAATTGAAGGATTGAAGAATTTGTAATTTAGTCCTATACGCATCAGTGGCCAGAAACCGGGTTTTCCCAAATACTAGCCAACAACCTCCAGCCGGTAAACTCTTCCACATTTAAGCTGCACATTGGATTCCCCTAAAAACTCGTCAAATCCTCACCCATTCTTCCCCTCTCCTACTCTCCCTTCCCAAGTCCCCCGATAGGGCTGGAAGTTGGTTTTTGAGAGCAATACAGCCTCAAGTCTCTCAATTGTAACAAAAATTTATTTGACATTTAGGACGCATTCATACATAATCGGAGATTGTGTCAACCTGAACTGAACGCGAGAAACCCTTGGCTAACGTAGTTGTGATCGGCGCCCAGTGGGGCGATGAAGGAAAAGGCAAAATTACCGATTTGCTCAGCAAATCCGCAGATATCGTTGTCCGGTACCAAGGGGGCGTCAACGCCGGTCACACCGTGGTAGTAAACGGTCAGACTTTCAAACTGCACTTAATTCCGTCCGGGATTCTCTACCCTGATAAAGAGTGTATCATCGGCTGCGGTACGGTGATCGACCCTAAAGTTTTAATTGCAGAGTTAGACCAGTTAGAGGCACTGAATATTTCAACAACCTCGCTGATGATTTCGGAGACGGCTCACGTCACGATGCCCTATCATCGATTAATTGATGTAGCATCGGAAACGCAGCGGGGAAATTATAAAATCGGGACGACAGGACGCGGCATCGGCCCTACTTACGCCGACAAGTCGGAACGCACTGGCATTCGGATGCTAGATTTAATGGACTTGGACGGGTTGCAAGAACAATTGGAATGGACGATTAATTGTAAAAATGTCCTTCTCGAAAAACTCTACAATTTGCCGCCTTTAAATCCGCAAGACGTAATTGATGAATATCGAGTTTATGCGGAACGTTTGCGGCCGCACGTAGTAGATAGTTCCCTGAAGATTTATGAGGGAATTCACAAGCGGAAAAATATTCTGTTTGAAGGCGCGCAAGGCACTTTATTAGACTTAGACCACGGTACTTATCCTTACGTTACTTCGAGCAATCCCATCGCTGGTGGGGCTTGTGTGGGAACCGGAGTCGGCCCGACAGCGATCGATCGCGTAATTGGCGTAGCAAAAGCTTATACAACCCGCGTCGGAGAAGGCCCCTTCCCTACCGAAATGGTAGATGGAATAGGGGAAATTTTAGGCGATCGAGGTGCAGAATTCGGCACGACAACCGGCCGCAAACGCCGCTGCGGTTGGTTCGATGCGGTAATCGGCCGCTACGCAGTCCGCATCAACGGCCTTGACTGTCTGGCAATTACCAAACTAGATGTTTTGGATGAATTAGAAGAAATAAAAGTTTGCGTTGCTTACGAAATTGACGGCAAAAAATGTGTTGATTTCCCGAAAAGTTCCCGGATATTTGCTCGGTGCCAACCTATTTACGAAACCCTTCCCGGTTGGAAACAGTCTACGGAAGAGTGCCGGAATTTGGAAGATTTGCCCCAGCAAGCTTTGAATTATCTGAAGTTTTTGGCAGATTTGATGGAAGTGCCGATCGCGATCGTTTCTCTCGGTGCCAGCCGCGACCAAACTATTATTGTAGAAGACCCGATTCACGGCCCGAAACGCGCTTTGCTCTCTGCTGACGGTACGCCAGCCTAACGTTGCCTCAAAATATAATTTGGGGTCTCAATCAATAATACTCAAAGCTGTTGCCAGTCTCGCCGAGACCCACCGAGAGCGAGGTTTCAGGAGATTTAGTGCACTTGACCCACGGCGAGGTCAAGTGTGTCATTCTTTACCGGGAGTCAAGTAAATGACTGATGAGGATGAACTGATAGCACGGCTAGAAGTTCATAGAGACATGATTGGATGGCTTATAATAGAGTTAAGCAAAGAAGGAATACAAGCCCAAAGAATAACCGGAAACAGTCCCAAAGGTGATATTTTGATCGTTGACGATCGGGATGTTCCGCGAGTTAAACAGCTACTTCGCAATTTGCAGATCGAATTTAATGGTTAATTTATCAAAATAATAAAAAAAGTATAAAAAATAATGAATGAACCGCATATTGAAATCAAAGCCTGGAAAAACAAAAAAATAGATTCCACAAAAGCTAAGGAAATATGTCAAAAAGGCACTGTGATTGGAGTTATGACCACAGGAAAAATTACTCAACCCGCTAAGATTATATTCGACAAAGCAGATATAGCTTGGGTATAAAATTTTCCAGAAAGTAATTTATTGAATCAAGAAGGTCAAGAGGAGAGCTAATGTTAGACATGATTTTTTATGCCTTCAACACTAATCAGCCACCGCACTATGTCGGAATGTCTGAAGAAGTTTACGAGTGGTTGGCAAAATCAGAATTTTCCAAAATCGGCACATCTGTCCCCAGAAATATTTTGATAGATGAAGAGGAGGAGAAGCTACCTTTAGTTGAGTTAGATCGAGATATTCGCCAGAAGTTCAGAAAATTTTTCTGCGATGCAATTATCTCCGAAAGCGATACCGTCCTTGCTAAGCTGGGAGACTCCCCTCTCAAAGAAGAGTATCAAGCAGGAACGTACCGTTTGAGGAAAATGCTGGAATTGCTGAAGTGTCTGGAAAATGAGAATTATCAGTATCTTCAGCGAGTCGTTTAATTAGGCGCGATCGCAATATCACAATTCTGGTAAAATGTGAAAACAATCAACAGAAAGTCATAAAATGGAACTCGCAGTAGAATGTCAAAAGCGGGCCGAAGGCAGTAAACCTAACGCCCTCCGTCGCTCTGGATTGATTCCCGCCGTCCTCTACGGTCACAAAGGATCTGAATCCATTTCCCTTACCATCAAAGCCAAAACAGTTGAACACCTGCTCAAAAAGCACGTAGTCAACAATGCCCTAATTGACCTCAGCATTCCCGACCTCTCTTGGAGCGGAAAAACCTTGCTCCGGGAAGTTCAAGTTCATCCTTGGAAGGGCTATCCTTACCACCTGAGCTTTTTCTCCGTGGCAACTCAAGACAGCCTGGAAGTTGAATTGTCACTGCATTTTGTTGGTGAATCTGTCGGCGTCAAGTTAGAAGGCGGCATTTTGGATACCGTGCTGACGCAACTCGCAGCTAAGTGCAAACCTGACAGCATTCCTGAAGCAATTGAAGTAGATATTTCTCATTTAAAGGTTGGGGATGCGCTGCACATTCACGAATTAGTTTTGCCTGCAGGAGTGGTAGCTCTCGGCGAACCAGATCAGGTGGTTGTTAGCGTGCTGGGAATTCAAGCAGGTTCTGAAGCCGAAGACGCAGAAGAAGACGCAGAGGCAGCAGCTTGATTAGTAATTCCTAATAGTTGTTAACTAATGAATTGTTGAAAAAAAAGGGCGATCGCTTTCTCCCAAAAGGGCGATCGTTTTTTGCTAAAAAGGCTATTCTAGTTTGAGCGCGATCGCACATCTTTCACCCTGCTCACAAACAGGCAAGATGCCTGTTCCACAAAGAGTGAATTTCTTTCTTGTGGGCCGTTGCTCCTAGCCCGCCGGTAAAAAGCCTGTAGAAAAGGGTGCAATCTCCCTTGCCCAGGCCACAAGAAAGCCTGCCACAAGCAAGAATCGGCCGTGTTTACTTTGCTTTACAAAACGGGCGATCGACCAGAAGCTACAAGAGTCGGAACTGGCGCGCAAATCTCCCAGAAACCGTACTGATTCTTACATATTTAGCCGTAAAATCAAAAAATCAGCCGAGAATCCCGGTTCCTCGCCAGCAGCGGGAATCAAAAAAATTAAGAATTAGGGGAACAAGCCCGCTACTCTTAGTGTCAAACGCGAGTATAATTGTGAAACGTTTAGACTACCCTATTTAATTCCTGCCTCTGGAGCCGCCGCCCATATGCCATCAACAGTGAATACAGAATCAACAGCGGTTCAATTTAACCAACAGGGAGAAACATACTTATCCCAAGGAAAAATAGAAGAAGCGATCGCATCCTGCGAGCAAGCTTTGAAAATTCACCCCAATTTTGCACCGGCTTACAAGACTTTGGGCAACGCGCTGCAAGCTCAAGGCAGGATGGAAGAGGCGCGGCACTGGTACGCTAAAGCGATTGAAATAGAACCGAATTTTGCGGAAGTATACGCGAATTTGGGCAGCCTCGGCGCCGGGCAGCAAAAATGGCAGGAGGCGATCGGATTTTATCAAAAGGCGATCGCGATTAAGCCGAATTTCGCGGGAGTTTACCGGAATTTAGCAAAAGTATTCGGACAAATTGGCAAACCGGAAGAAGCGCAGCAGTGTTGGTATCAAGCATTTAGTTTGGAACCGGAAAAAGTAGCGCCTGGGGAACACTTGAATATGGGCGACGCTTTTTTTAGGCAGGAAAAATTCCCCGAAGCGATCGCTTGTTACGATCGCGCCATAAAATTAAATCCTAATGTGGCGACAGCTTACCAAAATTTGGGCGAAGCGCTAAAAAAACAAGGCAAGTTAGAGGAAGCGACAGCATATTATCGCAAAGCTATTGAACTGAACGCAGCTAATGCGAGAAACGGCAGCGAGGGACAGCAAACTTTGGCGGGTGCAACGGCGACAAACGGTGCAGTTAAGCAGCAGCCCGCAGCAACCGCAGTTAAGCCGCCAGTGCAGCAGGCAGTGAAGCCACCAGTGCAGCAGCCAGTGCAGCAGCCAGTTAATTCTACAATTAATATAGAAGATCCAGAAGCATACAAAATATTGGCAGAAGGCTATTTTGCTCAAGGCAAATTGGAACAGGCGATCGCAGCTTGCAAGAAGGCGCTGCAAATTAAGCCGGAAGCGCCGCTTTACAAAATGCTGGGCAACGCCCTACAAGCTGGCGGAAAAATTGATGAAGCTAAAAGTTGCTATGTCAAAGCAATAGAAATTAACCCAAATTTTGCGGAAGCTTATGCTAATTACGGCAGCATTTGCGCGCAGCAAGAACAGTGGCAGCAAGCGGTTTCTGCTTACGAAAAGGCGATCGCCCTCAAGCCGGATTTTGCGGGTGCTTTTCGCAATTTTGCCAAACTGTTAACTCAGTTAGGGAAGTCGGAGGAGGCGGCTGAGGCTTGGTATCGAGCATTTGCGATCGACCCCAAATCCGGCACCGCCGAGGAACACGAGAATTTAGCCAAAACTTTGATCGAGCAAGGTAAGGTAGATAAGGGAATTGAGTGTTACCGGCGCGCAGTTGAGTTGAACCCAAATGCAGGCTCCGCTTATCACGAATTGGGCGAACTTCTGAGAAATCAAGAACAGTGGGAAGCGGCGGTAGAAGCTTACACTAATGCCATTAGAAACAATCCCGATCTTTCTTGGTCGCACAACAATTTAGCTGAGTCGCTGGTTAAATTGGAACGCTGGGAAGAAGCTGTAAATGCTTACCGCAAGGCGATCGAATTAAATCCAGATTTTAGCTGGTCTCACAACAATTTAGCAGACGTACTGCTGAAGTTGGAACGGTGGGATGAGGCGGTAAATGCTTACCGCAAAGCAACAGAATTAAATCCAGATTTTAGTTGGTCGCACAACTATTTAGCAGACGCGCTGATTAAACTGGAACGGTGGGATGAAGCAATTTCGGCTTACGAAAGGTCGATCGAACTCAATCCAGACCATTTTTGGGCGCACAACAATTTAGCAGAAGCGCTGGTGAATTTGGAACGGTGGGATGAGGCGGTTGTTGCCTACCAGCGTGCTAACGAAGTTAATCCGAATTTCTTCTGGTCGCAGAGCAAATTAGGCGACGTGCTGCTAGAAATGGAAAGGTGGGAGGAAGCGATCGATGTTTACCGGCGCGCGGCCGAGTTAAATCCAGATTTTCCGTGGACTTATTACAACATGGGAACGGCTTTTGAGAAGCTGGAACGGTGGGATGAGTCGATCGCCGCTTACCGCCGCGCTGCGGAAATTCAGGCGGATTTGCCGTGGCTTTCGCAAAAGTTGGCTGATGCTTTGAGGATGCGATCGCAGTGGGATTTGAAGGAGGCGATGCGTTTGTACCGGCGGGCGATTGATGAGAATCGTGATGACGTGCAGTTGTACCACAAGGCGCTAGAGATTGCGCCGAATGATGCTGACCTTTATGTTGAGTTGGCTGATGCTTTGGTGCGCAAGAATTGGTCGGATGGGGCGATCGTCTTTTATCAGATGGCGTTGCAGATTCGACCTGATGACAAGGCTATTTCTGGGCGGTTAGAAGAGGTGTTAAAAAAAAAGGGAATAACTAAAGCGACCGAAAAGATCGCTCGCGCTGTTCACGGAGACTCTGGAAATGCGATCGAACACTCGCCAGGGATAGCTGCCGAGTATCACGAATTAGGGGCGTCTCTGCAAGAAGAAGGTAAATTTGCCGAGGCTGTGGTCGCCTACCGCAAAGCAATTGGAATTAATCCTAATTACTTTGGAACTCACCACAATTTAGGCGATGTCCTGAAATCAATAGGTAAATTTGATGAGTCTATAAAAAGCTATCGGAAAGCGGCAGAACTGAATCCAAGTTTTGTTTGGTCGCACCACAATTTAGCCGATCTATTTCAACAAGAAGGTCGGCTTGATGAAGCTGTTGGCGCTTATCGGAAAGCGATCGAGGTGGCTCCTGACTTTGGCTGGTCGTACTACAATTTAGCAAAAACTTTAGCTAAACAAGACAAGCTTTCGGAAGCTCTGGAAGCTTATCAGACGGCGAGCAAACTAGATCCGAAACTTTTTGGTTTGGATTATCAAAACTTACGAGATTCGCTATTCCTCGGTCAAGACCCAGCTTACACGAAGTGGCGCGCTAAGAACAGCCCCAGAGAAGCTGACTTGCGGAAGATGGCTGAAATATTAGAAATCTTTAACTACAAGCCGCTGATTAGCATCGTCATGCCGGCTTACAATACGCCAGAAAATTATTTAAAGGAGGCAATAGAATCAGTTCTCAATCAGATATATCCTTATTGGGAATTGTGCATTGCGGATGACGCATCAACCGCGCCTCATGTCAAGCAAATTTTGCAAGAATATGCAGCCAAAGATAGCCGGATAAAAGTAGCTTACAGAGCCAAAAACGGTCACATTTCTCACTGTTCTAATTCTGCTTTGGAGTTGGCGACGGGTGAATTTGTGTCTTTGCTAGACCACGACGATACGCTGACACCAGAGGCATTGTATGAAGTGGTGCTGCTGCTGAACCGCCACCCGGAAGCGGACATGATTTATTCAGATGAAGATAAGATTTACCAAGATCGGGAACTGATAAATCCTTTCTTCAAGCCAGAATGGAGTCCGGATTCATTTTTATCTCGGATGTACACTTGCCATTTGGGAACTTACAGGCGATCGCTAATCAATGAAATCGGCGGTTTTAGAGCAGGTTTTGAAGGAGCTCAAGATTACGATCTGGTTCTGAGGTTTACAGAAAAAACTGACAAAATATTTCACATTCCTAAAATTCTTTACCACTGGAGAATGCACGCAGGTTCGGCTGCTGGCGGTGTAGAGGCTAAACCCTATGCCTATGATGCAGGGCAAAAAGCTTTGCAAGAGGCGATCGAACGCAGGGGCGAACCGGGGAAAATAGAAGGCGTTCCCTACTTTTTGGGACACTTTATTGCACGCTACAAAATTGCGGATTACAAGCGGGTCAGCATCATTATTCCGACGCGGGATTTAGGCGATGTGTTGGACAATTGCTTGGAGTCTATCTTTACTAAGAGCGTCTACCCCAACTACGAAGTTATCGTCATCGACAACGGCAGTCAAGAGCAACACACGGCGGAAATTCTGGCTAAATGGACGGCTAAGGAATCAGCCAGATTTAAAAGTTACCGACTCGACATTCCCTTCAATTTCTCGAAGATTAACAACTACGCTGCTAGCAAAGCGGAGGGAGATTACTTGCTGTTCTTGAATAACGATACAGAGGTAATTACTCCCGATTGGATTGACGGGATGGTTGAACAAGCTCAGAGAAGCTCGATCGGGGCTGTGGGCAATTTGTTGATATACTCAGATAACAAAATCCAGCACGCGGGAGTGGTGATGGGACTCGGCGGCGGAGTTGCCGGTCACAGTTATTACCATATGCCGCGATCGATTCCTGGCTATTTCGGGAATGCGGTAGGCATGAGTAATGTTTCAGCAGTGACTGCTGCGTGTTTAATGTGCCGCCGCGAAGTATTTGAAAGTGTTGGGGGGTTTGACGAAGAACTAACAGTGGCGTACAATGATGTGGATTTGTGTTTGAAAATGCTAGAGAAAGGGTACCGCAATATTTACCTGCCTCATGTAGTTCTCTACCACCACGAATCTAAAAGTCGAGGTTACGAGGACTCGCCTGAAAAGAAAGAGCGGCTGAGGAAGGAATCGAAGCTGATGGAAAGCCGGTGGCAAAAATATATTGACAATGACCCTTACTACAGCCCTCATTTAACCAGAGCGTGTCAAGATAGCGGTATCAGATTGGAGGACGAGAATTGGCGGCCGACGACTTAGGAACATCTCCATGAGTTTAGGGTGTGAACTTAAGTCTAAAGCCCTCTGTCTCTCTGGTTTGTACCCAAGTCTCGATCCCCCTAAATCCCCCTTAAGAAGGGGGACTTTGAACGCTTATTGTTCACCCCCGTACCCGCCCGGGACTAGGGAAATCGAGAGGATTGTGAATCAGACTCAAGAAGAGTGACTTTGAACGCTCTTGTCCCCCCCTTGCTAAGGGGGGCTAGGGGGGATCGAGAGGATTGTGACTCAGACAGAAGACCGATACAATTCACCAGACGGCACCAATGTCAAAAACCTGTAGGGGCGGGTTCACCGATAGCTTCAAGGGATACCCAAAGACTAAAAAAACCGCCTCCACCCCGCGCGAGCATCCTGAAGATTGACATTGGTGCAAGATGTCAGATACAAGGTACTTATAAACCCAGCCTCGACCAAGCTAAAAAAAATGAAATCTCCGGTACAAAATTATGAATAACTCATTACAAGTGCATGAAGAGACAGCTTCTAATTATTTTCATAGAGGCAATCTCCTGAAACAATCTGGTAAATTAGAGGAAGCCGCCGCCGCGTACCAGCGCTGTACTGAACTCAACCCAGATTTTTCCTGGTATCACCACAATTTGGGTGAAGTTTTGGCGAAGTTGGGGCAGCGGGATGGGGCAGAGAAAAGTTACCGCAGGGCCTGCGAACTTAACCAGAATTCGGCTTGGTCTTGGCATAATTTAGGGGAGGTTTTGGAACAGCAGGGAAATATTGATGAAGCCGTAGCTGCTTACCGCAAAGCTGTGGAGATATACCCGGATTTTTACGAGTTTCATAATAGTTTGGGTAAGGCTTTGTGCTTGCAAGGTCAACTGGATGAATCTGTAAGTTGTTTGCGAAAAGCGATCGAGCTTGACTCGGAATCGGCTTTGCCTTACCAAAATTTGTGGGAGGCTTTGGCAAGATTGGGACGGGTTGATGAAGGGATTGATTGCTTGCGAATGGCGCTCGAGCTAAATCCGGGCGAGGGAGATTTGTACCTGAAGTTGGCAGAGGCTTTGCAAGGCAAGAATGAATTAGCAGAAGCCGTGGGTTATTACCGAAAGGCGCTTCAGTTAAAGCCTGATTTTCATTGGCTTTACTATAAATTGGGAACGGCTTTAGCGGCACAAGGTCAATGGGAGGAGGCGATCGCGGCTTACTCGAAAGCTGCTGAGTTGGAACCGGGTTCGGCGATCGTCCATCACTATTTGGGGCATACTTTGTCGATCGTGCAGCGCTGGGATGAGGCGATCGCATCTTATCGGAAAGCGCTTGATATCGCACCGGATGCGGCAGTGATTTACCAGCATTTGGGCGATGCTTTGGCGAAACTGCAAAAGTGGGAGCAAGCTGTGGACTCTTATCGCAAGTCGGTTGAGTTTGAGCCAAATTCGCTGGAGGCTCAGGATCATTTAGGGTTTGCTCTATATCAGTTGGGGCGGTACGATGAGGCGATTTCTGCCTATCGCAGAGCCCTGGAAATTGCTCCTGATTCGGATGTGGTGAACTGTCATTTAGGGGATGCAATGCTAGCACTGCAAGCCTGGGACGAAGCAATATCCCTGTACCGCCGAGCGATAAAACTTAGCACCCAGCTACCGGAAACATACCAACACCTAGGTGAAGCTTTAGCACAAAAGCAAAACTGGCGAGAAGCAGCAGCTAGCTATCAACAAGCGCTTCAATTTCATCCTGAAGCAAATTACCTTTACCGAGAATTGGGAGAATTTTTAATCAAACAAAATCAATATGAAGGAGCAGTTGGATTTTTTAGAATGTCCCTCCAACCAGAACAAAAATCCCCAGATTACCCTTGGCTAGCCTTAAGTAAAGTAATCGAAGCATATAAGAAGACAAAATATAGCTTATCGAAGGGTATATCGGCTCAACTTACTGTTAAAGAAAAAGTCAGCATCCAAAATATATTAAGCTCCGAAGTAAATAAAAATTTCTACTCAAAAACCAGCGGTGTCCGCCTCATCGCCTACTATCTCCCGCAATTCCATAGCATCCCTGAAAACGATCTCTGGTGGGGAAAAGGCTTTACAGAATGGACGAATGTTACTAAAGCTCAACCTCTATTTGAAGGACACTATCAACCTCACTTGCCCGCTGACTTAGGATTTTACGATCTCCGCTTACCAGAAGTTAGGGAAGCACAAGCCCAGCTAGCTAAAAGATATGGGATTTATGGCTTTTGTTACTACTATTATTGGTTTGGTGGCAAGCGGTTATTGCACCTCCCAATTGATGAAGTGCTATCAAGTAAAAAGCCTGATTTCCCCTTCTGTATTTGTTGGGCAAATGAGAACTGGACAAGGCGGTGGGACGGAGCAGATCATGAAGTTTTAATGGCTCAAGAGCATTCACTAGAAAGCAATCAAGCTTTTGCAGAAAGCATCATTCACATCTTGTTAGACGATCGCTACATTCGCATCAATGGAGCGCCATTACTAATTATTTACCGCAGCGACATTCTCCCCCATCCCCTCCGTACCACCGAACAGTGGAGAAAAGTTTTTAGGCAGCGAGGCGTGGGAGAAGTTCACCTGAGCCTCGCTGCGACTTTTAATTCAAGTTTTGTAGACCCCCAAATATTAGGCTTTGATTCTGCTGTGCAATTTCCACCACACGCAATTAGTGCAATGGAAGTCGCAGCACCGCCAACTGCTGTACCCGATTTGTCTGGCAAATTTTATGATTATAGAGACACAGCTATTAGGAATATAGCTAATAAATTGCCTCTCCATAAACTATTTCCAGCCGTTATGACTTCATGGGATAATACTGCTAGGAGAAAAACAGCAGCCCATGCTTTCCTCGATTCGCACCCTGATGCTTATGAGATTTGGCTGCGCGGCTCCATAGAAAAGGTAAAGCAAAGGTACTCAGGAGATGAAAGGCTAGTCTTTATCAATGCCTGGAATGAATGGGCTGAGGGTGCTCATTTAGAGCCGGATCAAAAATATGGACACGGTTATCTGAGCGCAACTTATAAAGCTCTTCACGGCACCCACGGTTGGAGGACAACTCTTGAGTTGCTGCGGCATCTTCCTGACAAAAGTATTGACTGCATCCATCAGCTCTTAGATGAGTTAGAGAAAAGAATAACAGGCACAAATCTTTCATTGCAAGCTCTGTGCCAAATTTTGCAGGAATCAGTGGTAGTTTCTGAAGTCATTGACTGCCACAACGAATCTGATTTGTGGTGGAATTTAGACTCCCCATCACGAGATACTTTGAATGATACTACTCTGACTATCAAAGGCTGGGTTTTATCCAAAACTTCTCCGGCTGGGGCTGTGGAGGTTTTGTGTCAGGGGAGATCGTTGGTGCAAATTCCTGTTGATATGGAGCGGCAGGATGTGGCTCAAGTCCATTCTTGGCATGGTGCCGATCGCTGTGGCTTTTTAGCTACATTAGAAGCTGTGAAGTTGCCATTAGAACTTGATTTAAACATCCGAGCAGTTTTGAAAGATGGAAGTTATTTTCCGCTAGCTGAATTGCACTTAGAATCGGCTTTGAATAATCTGCAAAAACAGGGAAAATTTAACGAAATAAAGGGATATGTCAATCCTCTACTTGATGCAGTTCAAACAATCATTAATCTCATAAAATTTTTTCATGATGAAAATATGAGCGTCCATCAAGAGCTTTTGCTGGATGAGTTGGAAAAGAAGATAGAAGCTAAAGAGCAGTTGATTGAAGATATCACTAATTTTATGAAGCAAATACCGCCACACAATCCTTAAGTGTAACCTCTGCCGTGACGGACAGCTTTTGAGTTGAGTAGAAAGTCTAGGGAGAAATTTAAGGAGTTAATGATATGGATGAAAGTGCATTAGTTTCTGTCGTTATTCCCTGCTACAAGCACGAAAAGTATATTGAGCGATGCTTGGACTCGGTAGCATCTCAGACTTACACAAATATTGAAGTAGTCATTATTGATGACTGCTCTCCAGACGGCTCAGCTAGGGAAATAGAGCGGTTAATTCAAAGGGAAAATTGGCAGTCAAGATTTCCCTTTTCTACTCAATTTCACTGCTTTGCCAAGAATCAGGGAGCTGATTGTGCTATCAATTATGGTATTAGCAAAGCAAAGGGAGATATTATAGCTATCTTAAATTCAGACGATATGTACCACCCAAACCGTCTAAAACTCATAGTAAATGAAATGCAGCAAGGCGGTCGTGATTTTGTCTTTAGTAGGGTGCAATATGTGGATGATAGCGATAATATAGTTACTGAGTCTCACCCAACAGCACAAGTTTACTCTCAATTTCAAAAAAACATCAAAAGCCCTAAATTCCCTACTATAGGATTTGCTTTCTTGTCGGCTAATGTAGCTATTTCTACAGGAAACTTTGCTTTTACGCGATCGCTTTTTAACCATGTTGGTAAATTTGGCCCTCATCCCTATTGCCATGACTGGGATTTTATATTGCGTTCTCTAATACATACTGAACCGTTTTATTTAGAACAAGACCTCTATTACTATCGCTTTCATGGAAAAAATACTTTCGAGTCTTTGGGTCCAACTATCAGTCAGGAAGAATTAGATAGCTTGCTTATAAACTTTTTTTCCAAAGTCCAATATGACTGGACGCCTAATCCGATTGCTCCTTCTCCCTTAAATTGGCCGGGTTTTTTTGAGCTGTTCATGGATTCTTTGCCTCATTTAAAGGCTTTCAGGAAGTTCTCTTGACACAATTAAAATCTTGGCAGCACGTTGACAAAGTAAAGCAAAGTGCATGAATGCTCACTAAAATTAAAAACCGCTAGCTGGACTCTTAAAAATGCCCTACGTCATCAACAATCAAGGACACTGTGTTGTATGTGATAGCCATGTTACCTTCTTTTCTGAGAATGATTGGCTGAGAGATCACTACCTTTGTAATAATTGTAGTTCTATTCCCAGAGAGAGAGCTTTAATGTATTGCATAGAAAAATTTTATCCCAATTGGCGGGAATTAAATATACATGAATCTTCACCCGCCAATAGAGGAGCCAGTTTAAAACTCAAAAATAATTGCAAAAATTACATCGGTACGCATTATTTTCCAAATTTTGCCATCGGAAAAACGCATTCTACTGGGTGGAGAAATGAAGATTTGGAAAATCAGACTTTTCCTGATGAGAGTTTTGATTTAGTGGTTACACAAGATGTCATGGAACACATTTTTAATCCAGGTCTTGCATTTTCAGAAATAGCCAGAACCTTAAAAAAAGGAGGGGCGCATATATTCACAGTCCCTTTAGTTAACAAAGAGAAAGCTTCTATAATTAACGCTAAAAAAGATCGAGAGGGAAACGTGATCATTTTAGGCAATCATGACTATCATGGCAACCCCGTAGACAACCAAGGGTCACTGGTGACGATGTATTGGGGGTATGACATCTGTGACTTTATCCTCAAACACAGCGGACTCTACACAACCACTGTTTGGATTGACAATTTATTTCTAGGAATCAAAGCAGAACTAATCGAAGTTTTGATTAGCAGAAAAATATAGACTTCTCGCCAAAGGTTATTTTAACAAAAAATAACTGTTATTTAAACAGGCTTCTGCATGAATATGATTGCTTGGTTGCACCGCTGCGGATCATCTACAAAATCGTGGAAAGTCAAGTATTTAGTCCACTCCCGCTTGACGTAAGCTGGAGATATTATTGCCTCTCCGTAAAAAGAAGCATCGCGTACACTTCCCCCACCTGTGGGGCTATAGAGAAACTTGCCAGCGTCATAATCAGCTAAAGCTGCTTCTGTATCTATAAATGAATTTGCCAGCGCTTTATGCCAACCAAAGTCATTAGTTTGCCCCCTCAACGAACGGCAAAACTCGATGAAGTTGCGGGCTTGAGTGGTAGCGATCAAGACGCCCCCGGGCTTAAGTATTTTTGAAAACTCCTCTACCCATTGGATATGCACTGCTTCTGATAGATGTGAGAAGACTGAGTAAGCATAAATAATGTCAAAAGTGTTGTCGGCAAACCCCGCAGGAGGTTGTGGCTTGACTGTGCTGTAGTTTCCGTACCTCACTGTTTGGCGACAGATGTCAACCATTTCTGGATCGACATCAATTCCAAAGATATTTTCAGATACGACATCTTTTAAAAAGAATCGAATAAACCGCCCCCAACCGCAACCGAAATCGAGAATTTGACTCTCTGGTGTTAGCGATATCCCCAACTTGGCGGCATAGCTCTTAACTTCAGAATAAAACTTAAAAGCTTCTTTAAGATTGCTCTCACCTGACGATCCGACAGAATTCTTTTGAATTTCATCCGGTGGAAAACCGGGCATTTGTATACCGTCTATCACCGGAGTCTGAATGCTTTTAACCAGGATTTCAAACCATTCTTTATCGCTCAACTTAGCAGCATATTGAAAAAGTGAAATGTCTGGGTTTCTTGAGGGGAGCCCTGTTTCACCTTTCACAAACTTATGACGAGCCCATTCGATCTCTTCCTGAGCCTGCCGTAATTTCAGCCGCGATCGCTCCAAATCTGCCTTAACCTGCTCTAGGAAGGGAAGTTTCTTTTGAAATTTCACCATTCCGATTTGCAAACGACTTTGATCTGAAAAAACAGCTTGGAGATGTAACTGAACTTCTGCAGGCATTTCACTCACTGTTACTTGTGCGAAAAAACCACAGGTCTCAGCCTCGGATACCTCGGCATAAGTTTTAGCAACATCTGGACGTGGATTATCGACAGCAATCGTGTGTATTACCCTACCACTGCTAATTACCTCGATTGAGACTACTTTAGACTTTTTACCGAGTATCCAACCAGCGAAAAAAACTTCATATTTATCTGTTTTGTATGAAGTGTTTGGAGCGTCCAGACTAAACCCCCATAACAATTCTGGTTCGTTTGCCGACAAATTCACAACTTCTTGAATTTGAATTAAAGTGTGTTTAGTCATAATCCTTGCTTTTTCCTTTAGCTGGTTATTTTGTCAGAAATTAACTCTCAAGTGTTTAAGACATCAATCTTCATTTTAAAAGCAATGAAGACAATTAAGGGCGTAAGTCTGTCGAATGAAACAACCTTGCCTTAATTATGGAGGATTTACCCCCTGTTCGCTACGCAAGCCGCTGCACTTATTTAATTGAAGTTCCTTACACGAATTGTATCTCAATCGTGACTGTGATTCTTTCAAGGATTGTTCGTACATTTCTATAAAATTTGATAGTCCTTTCCGTTGATATCTCAAGCTTAATGCTTCTTTATACAGTTCCATATCTGCACTGTTGAGAGAAACTATTTTTTTAACCAGAGATTCGTTGGTCAAGCTATCTATTACCTTATTGTGGTAATTATCATAAAAATTACGATTTGAACTCAAGACTTTCAGCGGAGGCCAACCCAAGTTATTTTTAAGATCATTTAAGTCATCTCTGAAAAATTCTTGAATGCCTACAAAGTAAAAATCAGTTAATTTCAGTGCTTTAGCAAAGTAGTTAGAAATCATGTTATCTGTAAACTGCTGGTTGACAAAATCAGAAAGATTTAGTTGATTTTCTACTACGTATCGATGATTTTCATCGAAAAAAATATTATCATGACTAGATGCCATGCAAAAATAATACGCAGAAATCAATAAAAGAATCGGGTTCCTCAGCCAAATCACTATTTTGGCATTAGGGTAATATTCCCTATACTTTTTAGCGGGGAAATGACCATGAATTACCCTAGTTTCTGTTGTAAGCCGACCTTTTTGTATGAGTGTATCTATGGGTAAATAATCATAATCATACAAAATCTGCTCGGGCGCATAAATTTGCGGCAAAATAAACTTCCCAAACGTCGATCCTGCTGTTTTAGGCACATGGACTGAGATTAATTCTACGGCTGACGGTACTGATAAGTTCCTCACGTTTTAATATCCTGTATTGGCTAGATTCTGAAAGTTTTTTTAAGACTTGACTCCTACAGCTTTTACGCTTGTTACCAAACGCATTAACTGTTTCCACTCTGCTAAATTAGTCAGTCCAAAAGTGTCTAAATTCTCACCTTTGTCTTCCGAGAATTTAGTAAAGCTCACTAACCAGTTACTGACTGTATCTGTGGGTGAGAAAGGCGAACATTTTAAGGATTGTTTGAGGCTATCTTGCATCTTGTTCAGAGCGCCATTATGATAAGCATACCAGGCATCCCATACTAAGATTCCGTACTGGCTCTTGCTGTCTCCATTGGTATTAATCGCTATAGCTTGCTGAAACTCCAATCGCTCTATTTGAGACTGAATTTGGTGGATTTTATAGTAAGAGTCCTCTAGTTGTCTCTGCGTGTTGCTAACTTGAGAAACCTTGCTCTGTAAATCTATTTGTAGATGCTGAATTCGAGACTGGTACTCCTCCAATAATCCTTCTGTCTGATAGTGTTGAGACTGGGATTGTTCGAGTTCCTGTTGAGTCTGATGCAACAGAGACTGGTACTCCTCCAATAATCCTTCTGTCTGATGGTGTTGAGACTGGGATTGTTCGAGTTCCTGTTGAGTCTGATGCAACAGAGACTGATACTCCTCCAATAATCCTTCTGTCTGATGGCGTTGAGACTGGGATTGTTCGAGTTCTTCTTGAATTTTGTGATGTTGAGACTGCGAACGCTTGAATTTTCTCAGAGTTTCATGGTGTTGACCTTGAGATATGTCCAGTTCTGCTCTTGTCTCGAGCAACTGAGACCTACATATTTCTAATGATGACTCTGTTTGTTCCAACTGAGATTGGGATTGTTTTAAAAGAGTCTCGGTTTCGTCCACTTGGCACTTAGCCTGTTCGATTTCTCTATAGCTATGTTGCAGTTGAGATTGGGATTGCTCTAATTCTATTTGAGTTTTGTAAAATTGAGACTCGGATTGTTCTAACAAACCCTCTGTTTGGTGCAGTTGAGACTGGGATTGTTCTAACAAACCCTCTGTTTGGTGCAGTTGAGACTCGAATTGTTCTAACAAACCCTCTGTTTGGTGCAGTTGAGACTGGGATTGTTCTAACAAACCCTCTGTTTGGTGCAGTTGAGACTGGGATTGTTCTAACAAACCCTCTGTTTG
>NZ_JAUBTB010000001.1:90958-204795 GCF_036704965.1 Microcoleus sp. F10-B2
TGAGACTGGGATTGTTCTAACAAACCCTCTGTTTGGTGCAGTTGAGACTGGGATTGTTCTAACAAACCCTCTGTTTGTTGCAGTTGAGACTGGGATTGTTCTAACAAACCCTCTGTTTGTTGCAGTTGAGACTGAAAATGTGCCAGTAAACCCTCAGTCTGGTAAAGTTGAGATTGGCGTTGTTCTAACAAGTCCTCTGTTTGTTGCAGTTGAGATTGGCGTTGTTCTAACAAGTCCTCTGTTTGTTGCAGTTGAGATTGCGATTGTTCTAACAAGTTCTCTGTTTGTTGCAGTTGAGATTGCGATTGTTCTAATTGTTCTAATTGAGAACACAGGTTTTTATTTTCTTTTTCCAGTTTACATACATTCACCCAATCTCGAAAAGCCCAAACTCTATAAGGAGATGGTTTTATTAGTTCCCGCCATGATAAGTCAGGATTACTTTGTGGAAACCACGCTCTGGAGTCTAGCTCTTGGTATAAGTTTACAGCTTCGGGGAACTGAGACTCTATCAAACTCGGCCTGTAACTATCTAATCCTTGACTGCGAAATAACGAGGGGTCATAGATACTCGCATCCGGCGGGGCTAAATGAAGCTTGAATTTTTGGTTGATTGCTTCTATGGATGCAGCCGGGTTTTGAATGAGCGTTTTTGTGTTCACCAAAAGGCAGCGACTGGATGAGTGATTGTAGAAATTGATAATCTTCTGGTTGTAATGCTTCCAAAGTTTGACTGCTAATTCTGGCTGATCTTTAAACAAGCTATGATTTTGTCGATATAGAGATTCTACGACTTCCCAAGGCGATCTATAGATTAACAAGAAATTTGCTGACGGCAACAAATCCGCCCAAAATTCTAGAAAAAGAGTGGTTCTAGGTTCTTTCCAACCCCAAACGCTACTCACTGAAGCTTGGGCGACAATTTCTTTTGCTTCTTCTCTAAAACGGTCTTCTACTTCTATTTCTTCCTGCAAAGTCCAGCCATTTTCATCTACCCCTTGAGAAGCCAAGACTCTTCTGTGAAAATCATTAAAATCAAGATTTTCATAATAACCCTTGATATTGTTTTCATCGCCCTGTATCAATTTTCGTCCAATGTGCAAGCCCGCACTTTGCAGCACAGAAGCTGTTAATGAGCTACCCGAACGGTGCATACTAATTATTACCAGGATGTCTGATTTTGTGATATAATTTGTCATTTGTATAAACTCCTCCTAACTTGTAACCCTAAAAATTTTAACCAACATAATGTGATTTTCAAAAAAATCTTGAACACTGAGTTTATGCAAGATTAAAAATGTTTTCACTAATTAATTTTTTATAAAAAATTACATTTTTGTAAGAAACAAAACTTCTTCATTTTTTGGATAATTCCAATCACTTATTTAACTTATTGTCTACAATCTAAATTCTGCCTCTCTCTAATGGTTGCTGAGAAATCTATAGTAAAACCATTTGATTTGTAAACAATCGATTCAATGATCACAAGCGTTTCAGGTGGTTCTACATTCATGACTCAAATAGACTTGCTATATCACAATTTAGAGATTTTTTTGCTAATCGTCCGTAATAATCTCAAGCCGTCACTTTACCAAGGATATGACACTAGGATCCCTGTAAGGATGTTCCCGCACGTACCATGTATTATAGACGGTCTATCGCACTGAAACGATAGACCAATACGCACGATCGGCTAAACTAGAAAGGTCGGTCAGACTCTCTACCTGTGTTCGTAAGTGCCAATGAAATCAAGCGCTCGCCCCCAATGAACTCCCACTCAACTCAAGCCGTTGCTTTACCAAAGGTATCAGACTAAGACCCCTCTGAGGAGGTTCCCGCACGCACCAGGTATTATAGACGGGCGATCGCCCCCTTGCCCCAAGCCATCAAATTTACCATAAATATTATCCCAACAATAAACTCAGACGATCGCACTCAAGCGAGCAACAAATACGGGCGATCGGGTGAACTAGAAACGTCGATCAGTCTCTCTACCTCTGTTCGTAAGTGCCAATGAAATCAAGCGCTCGACCAATACGCCCGATCGCCCCCAATGAACTCAAGCCGTTGCTTTCCCAAGGATATCAGACTTCAGCCCTCTGAGGATGTTCCCGCAGGCACCAGGTATTATAGATGGGCGATCGCCCCCAAGCCCTAAGCCATCGAGCTTAACAATAGATCTTACCCCAAAAATCAACACACGAAGACGTTCGCACTCAATCGCTCGACCAACACGCGCGATCGGGTAAACTAGAAACGTCGATCGCATCCCCGTGCCATTGACTCAGGGCATAACTATAGCTTTTCTCATAAAGATGGAGTAGGCCGAAACCCTCTGTTGTCAAGCTTTTGAAGTTTAATTGTGTACCTCATCTACCCAAGAACCGCTATAATGTTGACCTCACTCTCACTGAGGATGACCCATTACTAAACTAACGAGAAAAAAAATAGTTACGGATAGACGCTATGACAATCGAGCAAGACGATAATTTAATCTTGGCGATAGACGACCATTCGTGGTCTGATGACTGCGGACTCAGAATCCAAGGATGGATTCTGAGCAAGCAAGAAGGAATGCTAGATGAAGTAGCAGTGTGCGTGGGAAATACTTGCGTGCCAATTACTACATGGTATCCCCGCCCTGATGTGGCCACAACGTTTCCTCAATACTACAGTGATAACTGTGGTTTTGTTGTGAACCTGGATTATACCGACAAAGGTCGAGTCATCTTTGAGGCTAAAATTCAAGGAAAAATATTGACTAAAAGCGTAGCCATAGGTGAAACAATAGAGGCTCCTCATAGAACTATTGTTACCGAAGAAAATGAGGTGCCCAAGCAATATTTTAAGCTCGATCTAGGCTGTGGTTCCAACAAACAACCAGGAACTTTGGGGTTAGATATCATCAACCAATCAGGAGTGGACTATGTAATAGATTTGCAGAATGAGAAGTTGCCATTTCCCAACCGGAGCGTAGATTATGTCTACTCTGCTCATTTCTTGGAACATCTGACTCCACCTGCACCCATACCTATATTCCAAGAAATTAACCGTGTTTGTACTGAGGGAGCGCATTTAGAGTTTTGGACCCCCTTCATGTGGCACAACGCAGGATTTATTTTCGGACATACGCAATACTATAATGAAGATCACTATATGCACCTGTGCGTATGGTTCTCCGAATTTTGGGAAAAAGGTCTTGGGGCTAGATGGCTTCTCAAGGAATTCGTCTACGTTGTAGATCCAGAAGTTTTAATAGATCTGCACAATAACAAAGTTAAGCTTGAATTTGCTATCAAGTATTATAAAGGTGTTGTAAGAGAATTTGGAGTTATAATCGAAGTTCGTCACGACTATAAAGGAGAGACTATATATCCTAAACGTACCTTTACTACAGAGCGGCATAAAGAACGACATATGCTGCAATTTTATTCCCAAACGATTGATGAAGAAAAAGAGTTGCAGCAAGCAATCAATTGGTTTTCAGGAAATGAATAGAACAGCTTGGCCAGATAAAAAACTGTAACTCATTTAAAAGAAAAAATGAATAATTTGAGGTATGTAACAGGCAAAAAAAACAAATCCGACTTAGAAGGGGTGCAGTGATGAATCTTGCTCCGATGACTGTGCAATAAATATTACTTCAAAAATAAGTAAAAAAAGGGAACTCAAGCGCTAAAATAACACCCGCGTTAGAGTCAACTACAAGGGGCGATCGCCATGTCTCAAAACTAATTGTAAATTCACTTAACCTGTAGCAAAACGCAACTGTATGGAAATTCTGGATTCTTATATAAAGTTGGCGCCGAGCAGCCAGAACGCGCTGAATATTTTCAAAGGTGAGTGGGCATCTAGATTTCCCGGGAATTCGTCATTGGTAGCTGGAACAGTTCCACTGTTTGAAGATAACCGCATCACCTGGGCGGTTGACCAATTAACGGGAGTTCAAGGGAAAGATATTGTTGAACTCGGACCTCTCGAAGCCGGACACACCTATATGCTGGAAAAACTGGGAGCTGCTTCAATTACAGCAGTTGAGGCAAACAGCCGCGCCTATCTAAAATGCCTGATTGTGAAAGAAGTTATGGAACTTCAAAAAGCGCATTTCCTGTACGGAGACTGTGTAGAATACCTGCGGACAAGTCAGAGGAAATTTGATGTTTGCTTGGCTAGCGGTATTCTTTACCACATGGCTAACCCCGTAGAGCTAATTTCTTTGATTGCTAAAGCCTCAGACCAAGTATTTATTTGGACTCACTATTACGACGGCGATATTATCCACAACCAACCTCACCTCAGTCCCAAGTTTACGGCGCAAATAGCGACTGAGTACGACGGATTTAATTACACAGCATACCGCCAAGAATATCAAGTAGCGCTAGAGTATGCTGGCTTCTGCGGAGGTAGCAGTGCCTTTAGCCACTGGCTGAGTCGCGAGGATATCTTATCGTGTTTGAAGTATTTTGGCTTAACTGATATTCATGTTAATTTTGAGCAGCTAGACCATGCTAACGGGCCGTGCTTTGCCTTAGTAGCGATGCGGCCTGGATCGTCCCCAAGGAATGCTAATTTTTAGTAGAGGCGGGTTTAACCAAAGATATATTGGCTTGGTCAAAATATCGGAAACCCGCCCTCCCGGGAACCCACTCAGTTTCAACTGATAATTTAATATTTGTATATAAAAAGTAATCGCAGATATAAGGATGATACAGCTATGAGCGAATTCCACAAGGAGCGGCAATTGCAAGAGGAAGGTAATCTAGAAGAAGCGATCGCTGCTTACCATCGGAAACTCGAGCTAAATAGCGACGATCCCTGGACACACCACCACATGGGAGAAACCTTCGCGAAACTGAATCGATGGGATGAAGCCGTCGCCGCCTACCGTCATGCAATAGAACTCAAACCAGATTTTTGTTGGAGTTACCACCACTTAGGGGATGCCCTAGCGCAACAGCAACAGTGGGAAGAATCGGCTACAGCATTCCGCAAGGCGATTGAACTCAATCCCGAGCATTTTGGAACTTACGTGGGGCTAGGTAATAGTTTAGTAAAATTGGGCCAACTAGATCGGGCGATCGCTGCTTACCGCCGTGCAAGTGAGTTGAACCCTGATGCTGATTGGATTCATTCTGCCTTGGCTAATGTACTGCAACAGCGAAATCAGTCCGCTTTAGCAGAAGCGATCACCTCCTACCGCCACATTATAGAACTCAATCCAGACAACGTAGAAGCTTATCACAATCTTTCGCAAATTCTACCCGATAACTGGGAAGTCTGGTTGCAGTTAGGAAATACTTTGGTAGAGCAGGGAAGACTAGATGAGGCGATCGCCACATATCGTCGTGCTCTAGAACTGAATCCTGAAGCCTATGAATGTCACCATCAGCTAGGGGAAGCTATCTATCAGCGGGTAATGGAAAACCCAGAAACCTTTTTTTCTCAATACAATCTGGCTAAGAATCCTCATAAACACTACCAACTATTTGACCCAGAATTACCGTTCGTCTGTTTCCTCAATGACCAAGCCTTTTTGCAAGCTACCGCCCACCTGGATGATGCTACTTATACAGTGGAATGGTACAGAGTTTACCTAAGACGGTTTCTTTCGGAAGCGGAAAAACAAGGTTGCATTAATTGGCTACAAACTCCGGGCCATAGTCGGGAATTGGGGTTAAAAGTTTGGCGAGAAACCTTAGCAGAATTTCAGACTTTGCTAAAACTTTCCTTCACGATAGTTGGTTTAGAAGAGGCGGTCAAGTGTTATCATCGTGTCCTTGAATTGTATCCCAATCATCATTCATCATATTATCGCTTAGCAGAAGTGTTTACCGCACAATGCCAACATGAGCAAGCTCTCGTTCTCTACCATAAATTAAGTCTCAAGTTAGCTGAAGAGGGCAAGATAGTAGAAGCAGTAGCCTGTTTTCAACAAGCCACCCATCCGCCCCTTCACGAAGGAAAGATGTACGAGATGCTTTGGCGAGGATTAAATCAATTGGCTCCTCTGGAAGCCTCAGATTCCTATTATCCCACTGACCTTCAACCTGAAGCTATTGAACAATACTTCCGTGAAACCAGTCAATATACTATTATGAACCTTTCGTGTTTAACCGAAGAAGACAAAGCTCTCCTAGAAAAAAATGGATTTTTACTAACAAATTTGCAGTTAATTGCCCAAGATAATCTAACCTTAGAAGAAATATATATTAATTATTTTTGTGAAAATAAAAATAGTATGCTTTCTCAACAATTACCCAAGCAAAATAATTATCAATTTATATATCAATCCCATTTGAATCAACCGAATATTTATCAACAAAGTATCGTGGAAACAGGTTATATTTATTCAGTTTGCCCGTTGAGTGGTCAGGTTATCAGGTCAGAGCAATCCTTTTATGATGTAGCATGGCTACCCATGATGAGTTATCGGTTTGTTGGCTGTGAAATTTATTATTTAATCGTTGGACACTTTTGGGGTCCAAAAATGTTTATTTATTTTCCCCGTTTAGAGCTCATTATTCACCTCAATCCATTTGTCCAAGGTTCTGAACAAGCAATTATTAACCGATTAAAAAGCTATATGGTTAGTTGTTGGGAACACACCCTCAAATATATCTCAAAACCCCAGAAAAAAGGCGTAGTGGCAATTTTAGGCTTACTGACGAACATAGGACACTATTTTTGGAATGAAGTAACAGGACTTCAATTTTTGTCCGATAATGGTCTTTTGGATAAACTAGATAAAATATTAATCGAACCAAATGAGTATTTTAATGTCGCGGATGCTTTCCCCGAAATTGCTGACAAGATAATCAGAATTTCGGATAAAAAAAGTATGTTTAAGGATATTATAGAAAATAATTATTTAGCCGTTAGAGTTGACAATGTTTTTGTTAGAGAAACACTGGCAACTAGGATATACGAGGGTTCCTTAAAAAGGTGTTCTCCACAATTCTTAGCTCAAGTAGAGGGAGCAAAAAACAAACACTTTCCTTTGCTGTGGTTTGGTCTTCGCAGCCATGACAAATCTTGGGTTTCTCAAGTAGAAGGAATCGTTAATATTATCAAAAGTCTCGCCGTGGATTTTCCGACTCTAGGAGTTGTCTTGGATGGTTGGTCTCGGATTGAAAGAGAGGATGAGCGTGGAGAGTTAATGATTGCTAAGGATAAAGCCACGGAGCAAGAAATTTTAGAAATTTTACCACCTGATATTCAGGCTTATAGTACAATTGGTAGCATGAGCTATGAGAAAGTTGTCTGGGCTTATGCTATTGATTTATATGTTATACCACTTTCATCAGGAAGTACCGCCGTTTCATGGATTGCTAATAAACCAGGTGTGATGCACGCAAACAGTTCAATAAATACAGAACCTCTCAGAGAACAAGTAACTTATAGTCGCGAAAATGTCGTACCTCCGGTCTTTGTGCCTGTTGAGTGTATCGTCGATCAACAAGCTTCACCTTATATTTTGTCAGTAGCCTGTCAAAATTATGATTTCGATTGGAGAATTGTTTACAATGAAACTCTGAAAATTATCAATTCGTTGAACCTGAACAGAGCTTAATTGTTCGTGGAAAGTAAGGTAACAAATATCAACTTTTCTTACGATCATAAACAATAACTACTCAGAGAAATTTAGAGTCTGTGTCGGAAAACTCAACTCCTAAAAATCGTTAGATCCTAAAAAGGAAAGTAAGATGAACTCAGAAATTACTGTAACAGAAGTCAACAAGGCAAACCAACTGCAACAAGAAGGCCAACTAGAGGAAGCGATCGCTGTCTATCGCGGATTGACTGAAAAACTTTACCAGCAGTTAGGAAAACTCCTATCACAACAAAAAAATTGGGATGAGGCGATAGCCACATATCGTCGCGCCCTGGAACTGAATCCTGAAGCCTATGAATCTCACCATCAGCTAGGCGAGGCTATATATCAGCGGGTAATGGAAAACCCAGAAACCTTTTTCGATCGATACAACCTCGCTGAGATTCCCCATAAAGACTATCAACTATTTGACCCAGAATTACCGTTTGTCTGTTTCCTCAATGACCCAGCCTTTTTGCAAGCTACCGCCCACCTCGATGATGCTGCTTATACAGTCGAATGGTACAGAGTTTATCTGAGACGTTCTCTTTCTGAACCTGAAAAACAAGCTTGTATTCAGTGGTTACAAACTCCGGATCACAGTCGGGAACTGGGGCTAAGAATTTGGCGGCAGGATTTAGCGGAATTTCAGACGTTGTTGAAAAGTTCCTACATGACCGTTGGTTTAGAAGAAGCTGTCAATTGTTATCGTCGTGCCATTGAATTATACCCCTGTCATCACCCCTTCTACAATAGTTTAGTAGAAGCATTGACAAAACAAGGGAAACGTGAGGAAGCAATCAGTATTTATCATCAGCTAGCTATTCGTTTGGGAGAAGCCAACCGAATGAAGGAGGCCACAGCTTGTTTCCAAAATATTCCCAGTATTCTCTTAAATGACGCACCCAAAATATACACTTTAATATGGAATGGATTAAATGAGTTAAGACCGCTTGATACAGTAAATCTGTATTACCCATCTGAAATAAGTCAAAAATCAGCCTATGAATATTTTGTCAATAGCAGTCAATATACATTTGTTAATCTTTGGTGTTTAAGTGATTCAGAGCAATCGCTTTTGCAAAATCTAGGTTTATCTATAGAGAACTTAGGCTTAATTAAGCAAGACAATATTACTTTGGAGGAAATTTATCTCAATAGTTTTGACGAAAGCGAAGGATTTCAGCTTTCAAGAAAGGTAAAAAGACATCCAAAAATGTCTCGCTATTTTCAGTGGGAAAAAGCTATTAATTTACAGCAAAGTATAGTAGAAACAGGTTTTGTATATTCAGTCTGCCCTTTCACTGGCAAGATTCTGCGTTCAAATCAATCATTTTATGTGGAACCATTTATATTATATCGTTTTGTTGGCAAGGAAGTATTTTATTTAATTTATGGTGATTGGATGGGAAGCAAGCAGTGTATTTATTTACCCAACCAAGAACTGATGATTATTTTGGACAACTTTCCTATGGCAAATTTTACTGGTGTAATTAATTTATTCAAAAGTTATGCTTTGAGTAATTGGCAAAAATTTCACTCCTATCTTTCTCAAAACAATAAAAATATTTGTGCTGTTTTAGGTATATCCTATAATGTAGGACATTATGTCTGGAATGAATTGTCAGGAATTTACTATTTGTATAAAAATGGATCCCTCAATAATATTGATAAATTTTTGATAGGTTGCCATGAATATATTCTGGTTGACGATCTTTTTCCAAACATCCCGTCCGATAAAATTATTCGTGTAGATAGCCCTAATGTGGATAGCTTGAATGAGATTTTTTTTAAAAAAATTCTAGAAGATAATTTATTCGCAGTGCGACTCACAGACACTTTTATAGAAAAAGAACTAGCCAACAACATCTATCAAATTTCTGTTAAAAAATGTTCTCAACATTTTTTAGAAAAAGTAGGAACTGCCAATAATCACTTTCCTTTACTATGGATTACACTTAGGAACTATAAAAGAACTTGGTTCTCTCAAATAGAAGGTACAGCCAACATCATTAAAAGCCTGCATGCAATTTTTCCTAACTTAGCTGTTGTATTTGATGGTTGGTCTGTACCTGAAAGGGATAAACAGAATGCCTCAAATGAGACTTCTATCAAGGCATTAGAGCAAGATTGTTTGCAACCTATTCTCAATCTGCTTCCGCCTGAAATTAAAACTTACAACACCATCGGTCATCCCATTTATGAAACTATTGTCTGGGCTGAAGCAATCGATCTTTATGCAGTACCATTTGGAACAGGAATGACTTTCGTAACCTGGATAGCAAGCAAGCCTGGGGTAGGTCATGGAAATAAGGCTTACTATGATGCGGTTGAAGACTCATTTTCACCTGTTTATCGAGAAAACGCTGTACCCCCAGTGTTAATATCTAAAGAATATATCATTGAGGATGAGAATAACCCTGATGCAACGACTCGCAATTATGATTGTGATTGGCAAGTGATTTACAATGAACTGATGCAAATCTTACAAAACTTGCCAAAACGAGTCTAAATTTGTTATTTTCGCTTTAACCAAGCCCCTGGCCAGTGAGTCACATTCTCTGTCAAATCGCTCTCGCTAAACGGCCATTTAGGTTGCTCCAACATAAACTCAGGATGCTTTTGTGCAAACTCCGCAGCCGCCGCAGTAGGATGATCCCACTTCCACTCAGGATTCCCCCGTGGCACATCATCCAAATCCTTCATAATCCCATCGGTGGCAATTATATAAGAGCCGGGTGTTACAAAACTGCAATAAGCCTCTAACTCGTCAGCAACGTGCTGTTTTGTGTGACACGAGTCCAGACTAACCAAGACAGTCTCCCCTGGATTTACCAGTTTTTTAACTTGCTCTACTATACTGGTATCTGTAGAACTGCCTTCCACTAAAGTAATGAACGATGACAGTTCGTGTTCCTCTATAGCCTTGCGATTGTGGGGGCGAATTTCAATATCAACTCCTACAACCCTACCCTTGCCCATTGCTTTAAAAAGGCTAGCATAATAAATTAGGGAGCCTCCGTGAGCCACCCCAGTTTCAATAATTACATCGGGTTTAACCTGATAGATAACTTCCTGAATCCGAATCATGTCTTCGGGAAGCTGAATTATTGGTCTTCCCATCCAGCTAAATGTATAGGTGTATTTTTGATTCCATCCTAATTTCAGCCAGTAGTGAGAAATGAGTTCAAAAGCTTCCTTAGAATAGAGCGGGATAGTTTGACACTCACCGTCTATTTCTTGAATCACTTTTTGGGCGTCTGTATCTAACGTTAATTTCATGATTTTCCCTAGTTATAATTAGATTGAGGTAACGAATCTTAGACAGCATTTTTTTATGACAAAAGCTGTTTTTCCCACCAGATTATAGCTTGCCTTAATCCGATTTCCAAATTAAACTTGGGTAGCCAACCCACCTCATTCGATAAACGGGTCACATCAGCCACTAACAAAGGTGCTTCTTTCGGAGCAGACGGAATAGCACCTAACTGCACTAAATCAGATCGCCCGATTACATCCGCTATTTTATAGACAACATCTTTAATCGCGATCGGCTGTCCCGATCCAATATTAACAGCACCCGTCACCTCACTCTCCAAAAGAGCCACAAAAGCATCAGCCACATCCTGTACATACATAAAATCCCGGATTTGATTACCGTGAGAGCAGCGAGCAGGCTCTCCCTTTAACAGAGCAAGAATCACTGAAGAAACCAGCCGATTTCGGTACTCGTAAGCACCGTAGGGAAAGAAAATACGTCCCCAAGCATTGCTGAGACTTGTAGTCTCGGAATAGGAACTCACTATATCCTGCAAAGCTTTTTTACAAATACCGTAGGGAGTATCTGGATTTCTCGGCGTGACAAATTCCGAGCAATAACCATACTTCCAATCATACTCGGCGCAGGTTCCACCCATCACTAATCTCTCGCCACCTTGCTCTCGAAATTGCCTCAATAATTCCAAACTTGCCTGCACCCACAAAAAGTTATCTTCAGATTTCCAATATTGACCGGGTACAGTATAACACCAGGCAAAGTGCAACAAATGTGTTGGCTTTACTTGACAAACTAACTCTTTAATGGATGTATTATCTAACAAATTTGCCAGATGCCACGTACAGTCAGAACTTAAAGTCGGCAAAGTCTTAGAAGCGACAGCATGAACCTCGAAGCCGCGTTCCACCAGCGTCTTGAGCGAGTGTCTGCCAACAAAACCCCCTGCCCCCGTAACCAGGACTTTTTTCATAGCACAAAATCCGGGAAATTTCGATCTTTTTCCGAAATCACGCGCTGAGATATCTCCGGCCAATCAATACTAAAAGTCGGATCATCCCACCGTACTCCCCTTGCTAATTCTGAGTAATAAAACTCCGACATTTGGTAAAAAACTTCCGTATTATCTGCCAAAGTTTGACAGCCGTGAGCCAGACCTTCAGGAATATATATCATCTTGCGATTTTCAGAGTTTAGCTCTACTGCAAACCACTCTTTAAAAGTATGAGAATCGGGACGCAAATCTATAATTACATCATAAATTCCCCCTTTGATACATCTAACCAACTTCGCTTCCGCGTGAGGTGTAGTCTGGTAGTGCATCCCACGCAAAGTACCTTTCTTCAAGTTAAAAGAAATATTGCACTGCACTAGGTTAGGATTCAAACCATGTTCTGCAAACTCCTTTTGACACCAACTGCGGGCGAAAAATCCCCTCTCATCTGCTATGGGTTCCACATCAATAACATAAGCTCCCTTAAGCTTTGTTTCAGTAAACTTCACGCGATTACCTCCACTTGAGGAATCAGCACCACAAACTTACCTCCCCACTCGCGGATATAATCCATCTGACTTACTATCTCATCTTTAATGTTCCAAGGCAAGATCACCAAATAATCTGGCTTAGTCTCCCGAATTTGAGCTGGATGATATATCGGAATCTGAGTGCCCGGCAAAAACAAACCCTGCTTGTGCGGGCTTAAATCCACCGTATAATCAATCAAATCCGTGCGGATACCGCAATAGTTCAGCAGCGTATTAGCCTTAGCGGGAGCTCCGTAACCCGCAATTGATTTGCCATGGTTTTTGGCATCAATTAGGAAACTGAGCATTTGACGTTTAGTAGACTTAACCTGTTCGCCAAATCCTACATAAATTTCAATCTGATTTAGCCCTGCTTGCACTTCCTTAGCTTTCAGTTGGGAAATGCGATCGCCAACTGCTATACTCTCAAAATCCTCATGCCTCCCGTAAATCCGCAGAGAACCCCCGTGCGTGGGTATTTCCTCCACATCAAACAAAGTTAAACCGTGACTTGCAAAAACTTTCTCAACCGTTAACAAGGAAAAATAAGAGAAATGCTCGTGGTAAATCGTGTCAAACAGATTGTCCTGAATTAATTGCAATACATGAGGAAACTCCATTGTCAAGACGCCGTTTGGTTTCAGGAGAATTTTCATCCCCGCCACAAAATCATTCAGATCAGGCACATGAGCCAACACATTATTGCCCAGCAACAAATCTGCCTGTGTGCCTTCATAAAACAACTCTTTCGCCGTTTCCACGCCAAAAAACTTGACTAAAGTGGGAATTCCTTTTTCCTCAGCCACCTTAGCTACATTTGCAGCAGGTTCAATCCCCAATACGGGAATTCCTTTCTGCTGAAAATACTGAAGTAAATAGCCATCATTGCTAGCAAGTTCAACTACCTGAGTGTTTGCGTCAAATCCAAAGCGCTCCACCATCACATCAGTGTAATTTTTGGCGTGGCGCAGCCAAGAGTCTGAATAGGAAGAAAAATAAGCATAATCGCTAAAGATGCTATCCGGGGATTCAAACTCTTCTAACTGCACTAAAAAACAATTAGCACAGACATAAGTATGAAGTGGATAGAATTTCTCTGCACAATTCAGATGCTGTTGAGATAGAAAAGCATTCGCCAGCGGCGACATCCCCAGATTGACAAAAGTATGCTCCAATGGGTGACTGCAAAAACGACATTTAGATGGCACCGAATTAGCCCCCTTGACTATCAAATAAGAAAAAGAAAATTAAAACCCGAGTCACAGAAATCCTCAATCACACGCTGATGACACAGGTGTTTTCCTCCATCAAAAAGTTTCGATACCACTCTATTGTTTCTTTCAACCCTTCATCTAGAGGATACTTAGATTCCCAACCGAGCATTTTTCGCGCCTTATCTGCCGAGAGATACTGATGTTTGATTTCATTCTTCGCCCGATTCAATACGACAGGCTCTAAATGAGTTTTGTCCATCAATTCCAAAACCTTATCTACCATGCCCCGCACAGAAATTTGCAACTCGTTGCTAAAATTAAACGCCTCTCCCAAAACTTCTTCCCTGTCCATTTGCTCGGCCAAATGCAGATAAGCTAAAACTCCATCTTTCGCATAGAAATAGTCCCGAATAAAAGTACCATCACTGCGAATGACTACCGGCTTGTCTCGTAATGCCGATCGAATAGTAGACGGAACGATCCGATTAAAATTCAAGTCTCCACCGCCGTAAAAGTTGCCGCAGCGAGTAATGCACACCGGCAAACCGTAACTGACGTAGTAAGCCCGACTGATTAAATCAGCGCAGCTTTTAGAAACATCGTAAGGGTGTTCCCCTTGCAGAGGAGTTGTTTCGCTGTAAGGCAACACAAGCTGGTCTCCATAGGCTTTATCGCTCGATGCTATGACAATGCGACTGACACCTCCAACCCGGCGACAAGCTTCTAGAATATTCCAAGTGCCTTTAATATTCGTTTCAAAAGTTGCCAGCGGCTCTCTATTTGCAACTCCCACAATTGTCTGAGCTGCTAAGTGAAACACTGTATCTACTTCATACTCATTAATCGCTCGTTCTACCGTTGACAAATCTTCGACACAACCGCGAACGATATTAATTTGCCGATACCACTCTCCAGCATAAAGTCGGGATTGTGGCACCAAATCACGGACTAATCCTGTTACCAAGGCTCCTCTTTCCAGCAACTCAGCCACTAACCAGTTACCCAAAAGCCCAGTGCAGCCTGTCACCAATACCGATCGATCGCGCCAAAACTCACTCATTCCCACACCCTCCAAGGAGCCTCTCCATTATCCCAAAGTTCATTCAAATATTTATACTCGCGGTAAGTATCCATCGCAAAAAAGAAACCTTCGTGGCGGTACGCCATCAATTGTCCCTGGACCGCTAACCGTTCTAGAGGTTCCCGTTCTAAAAAACAATCATCCCCGCTCAAATCCTCAAATATGCTGCGGTGAAGTACCAAAAATCCCGCACTAGCCCAGCCATCTATTTGAGGTTTTTCGGTGAATTCCAGAACTTTGCCTTGCTTGTCCACATCTAAAATACCATATCGAGATATCGGACGCACTGTACTAACAGTTGCCAGCTTACCGTGAGACTTGTGAAAATCCACCAGCGCCCCAATATCGATATCAGCAACTCCATCACCGTAGGTCACCATAAAGGTATCATCAGTAATGTATTTCTCCACACGTTTCACCCGCCCCCCAGTCATGGTGTCCGGGCCTGTTTCTGCCAGTGTCACCTTAAAATCTTGCTCGCGGTGCTCCTCGTGATAGGTAATCTGATTTTGGCGGCCCAGGCAAATAGTAAAATCATTATTCATGGCTTCATAATTCAGGAAATATTCCTTAATCATGTTGCCGCGATAGCCCAAACACACAATAAACTCGCGAAAACCGTAATGGGCATAGGTTTTCATAATATGCCAGAGAATCGGATATCCGCCCACATCTACTAGCGGCTTAGGACGAAATTCTGTTTCTTCTCGGAGACGTGTCCCCAAACCGCCGGCTAATATAACTACTTGCATGGTTTAACATCTTGAAAATTGTACACAACCGCCGATCGTTCACAACAGGTATTGATTGCAAACCAAGAACTATCTTTTCTGAAAAAATCCTCAAACGTTAGCCCTCCTGGCCTCTACCATCATCCGCACCACATCGGGCATTTTATATTTTGCCTCCCAGCCCAATTTTTCTTTTGCCTTACTCGGATTTCCCCTCCCAACAGCAATCTCTGTCGGTCTGTAAAGACTCGCATCGGTTACTAAATGTTCCTGCCAATCCAAACCCGCAGAAACAAACGCTGTCTGCACAAACTTCTCCAAAGGATAACTTACACCCGTGGCAATTACATAATCATCCGGTTCTTCCTGCTGCAACATCAAATACATCGCCTCCACATATTCCGGCGCCCAACCCCAGTCCCGCTGCACTGAAATATTTCCTAAATGCAGTTTTTCGGAACTACCCGCAGCAATTCGGCACACAACAGATACAATTTTTTGGGTAACAAACCTCTCCGGCCGCAGCGGCGATTCGTGATTGAACAGAATACCAGAACACGCAAACAAATTGTACGCTTCCCGATAATTCGCTACTTCCCAAAATGCGGTTGCTTTCGCTACCGCGTAAGGGCTTCTGGGGCGAAAAGGCGTATTTTCATCCGCTGCACTGCCTCCGGTATCCCCAAAACATTCGCTGGAACTGGCATTATAAAGTTTAATTGTTCCGCCTGTAAACCGAATTGCTTCTAACAGATTTAATGTTCCTGTGGCAATGCTTTCGAGGGTTTCTACGGGTTGTTCAAAAGACAGACCGACGGAACTTTGACCTGCTAGATTGTACACTTCGTCGGGCTGAATTTTCGCTAGTACCTGCAGGACGCTGCGAAAATCGTTGAGAGACATGGATTCTAGTTTTACTCTGTCTCGGATGCCCAAACGGGCCAGGTTTCCGAAACTAGAAATTTGGGCGTCCCTAGAGGTGCCGCAAACTTCATAACCTCGATCGAGCAAAAGTTTAGCTAAATAAGCTCCGTCTTGACCTGATATACCGCTAATTAACGCTTTTTTCATATCAGATTTTGCTTTGAAAACTACACGGTAGCTGTTGCTATTTTTTCAGGTTTTTAACTTTTATAGTCGTAATTTTTATTATTTTTAATATTTGGGATTTTCCGAGGAATGACCAGAGCAAGTTTAAGCGGTTACTCCAAACAAACAACAAATTTATCATCAAGCAGACCCGAAAGCCCGATCGAAGTATTGTTGCAAAAAGTTCGATCGATAGCTGGCAGTAGCAGCATAAGGATATCGCAGGGACACGGCACTGCCATGTCCCTACGATATTTCATTTTGTACTCGCCAACTATCGACTGCCAAAAGTCTCTACCGCTCGAAAACAGAAATAACCAGTCAGCTAGAAATCGACTCAAAAGTACAAAATATCAGCATTTTTACCTTCTGCCGAATGACTGATGCCTTCTGCCTTCGGGTACTAGGCTTCCCACTTTTCGGCGACCAATTCAGCCAAGTCAACCACCCGCTGACTGTAGCCCCACTCATTGTCGTACCAAGCCAAAACCTTCACCATGTCGCCATCCATCACCAGCGTTAAGCTGGAATCCAGAATCGAAGAAGCATCACTTCCGCGATAGTCGCATGAAACTAAAGGCAAATCGTTGTACTCCAAAATCCCTTTCATGGAGCCTTCGGCTGCTTCTTTGAAAACTTGATTTACCTGCTCGGTAAAAGTCTTTTTCTCTACCTGAGCCACAAAATCAACTACCGACACATTGGGAGTCGGCACGCGCATGGCAATACCGTTTAACTTGCCCTTCAATTCAGGAATCACCAAAGCCACAGCTTGGGCTGCTCCGGTAGAAGTCGGCACAATATTCATTGCTGCCGCCCGGGCCCGCCGCAAATCGCGGTGGCTGGCATCCAGCAAGCGCTGGTCGCCAGTATAGCTGTGGGTAGTGGTCATCATGCCTTTGACGATGCCAAAATTTTCGTGCAGCACTTTCAGTACAGGAGCCAGACAGTTAGTAGTACAGCTAGCATTGCTGATGACTGTGTAGTCACTGTGCTTGTAGTTGTGGTGGTTGACTCCCATCACGTAAGTGCCAACTTCAGAACCCTTGCCGGGAGCGGTAATTAGCACTTTTTTAGCGCCGGCTGTGATATGCTTCGATGCACCAGCTTGGTCAACGAAGACGCCGGTCGCTTCAATAATCAGATCAATACCCCAATCTTTCCAAGGCAAGTTTAGCGGGTTGCGATCGCTCACGCATTTAACTGTCTTCCCATTTAGGGTAATGGAATTTTCATCCGCACTGATGTCCACATTCTTCAACGTTCCCATCATGGAATCGTATCTCAGCAAGTGAGCATTACTTCTGGGATCGGAAGTGTCATTAATAGCTACCAACTCTAGCTGGCTGTTTTCTCTGCCCAACCAGCAGCGCGCAAAACTGCGTCCAATACGTCCAAAACCATTGATCGCGACTCTAATCACCTTGTACCTCCTAATGATGGCAGCCTCTAGCTCAGGCTTAAATTTTGGAAAAATTTAAGAATTGACTTATGAGACAAGATCATATCGCAAAGGTCGATCCTTTCTAACTTTTTGTGTTTATCAAAAAAGCTTGAACTTTTCTAGAAGGCAGAAATTGCAAGGCAGGAGGCATTGGGCTTTCTGCCGCTGGTTACTGGTAAAGCTGATGGGCTGCAATATAAGTCCCGACAACTTCCGGGACTAAGTAGCGGAGGTCGATCCTTTCGGCGCAGCAGCGGCGGATGTGGCTCGACGAAATCTGGATCGCGGCCATGGAAAGCACCTCCCAGCGAATTTCCACGTCCAAAAGAGCCATTTGTTCGGCAACTCGCCGGCCCACAGCATTTGCCTGAACCTGCATCCTGTCCCCCCCGGAATCGAGGGGTTTTCCACCCGGACAATCTCCCCACTCCGACACTCCCTCAATCTCCCCGCTTTCTGCTGTCACTCGATCTCCGTGAGTCGGACGCGGGGCCACCAACCAGTCGCACAACCCGGCAATTTCCATGCACCGGTGCCATTTGGGGAGAGTAAGGAGTGCGTCGCTACCAATAATCCAGTACCAGCGATGATCGCCGGGGTACAATTTTTGCAAATACAGCAGGGTGTCGATCGCAAAAGAACTGTCCGAGGGATTTGCCGACCGCGGCGAAAGTACGAAGTCTGGGCGATGGGCGATCGCCAGAGCGAGCATTTCCCGCCGCTGCTCAAAACTTGCCAAATCCGGACGGCACTTGTGAGGAGGAGAGCTATCGGGTACCCAAATAACTCGATCGAGATTAAATTGACTCACAGCCGTCTCGGCCACCAACACGTGACCCCAGTGAACCGGGTCAAAAGTCCCCCCCAAAATCGCTATTTTCGCCATATTTCCCAAAAATCAGGATTAGTAGAGACATCGCCCAAATTTTATGTTTGTACCCTTTTACCCGTAAGCTCTATCGCTTTTCGACTTATTCGACTAACTGCATAACTTGGTATATATACAATTAAGTGAGAATACATACTATTTGTAGTTGCTGTAGTTGAGTGGCGATCGTGTCAATCTCTGACTTTCAAGAAAAAATGACCGTACAACTAGATAAATGACTACAAAATGAGCGAAATTTTGTTGTTCGTGGTAGTGTTTGTAAATCCTTATGGGTTTTACCCTCAATCTTGGTAAAAAGGTTGTGGGGCTTTTGCTGCCGTATCCCAGCACAGCAGGCGGATAGAAATAGAAAGAATGCAGGAGTATGTAACCGCCCAAAATTCGTCTGTTGGCCCAGACCCCAGACCCCATTCTCTCTGACCTGCAATTTTCGAGCTGTGACTGTTCCGGAAAACTACTCGGTACTAAGTCATATAGGATACAAGACAAACATCTCTACAAGTCCCGCAAATCTAGGGACGCGCAGAGAATTTTGTACAAAATCTCTAGCGAACTGTATCCTGAAAAAACAATTCTTGATATGATATCGCGTGTTATTGGCGTGGTGTGGTGTGTGAGGAGCGAAGATGCCGAGTTCTGTTGATTTCAACGGTAGACCATTTCATTTCATCGGCATTGGTGGGATTGGGATGTCAGCCCTTGCCTACATTCTAGCTAAACGCAAGTTGCCTGTGTACGGCTCGGACATTAAATCGAGTCACATAACCGAGCGCTTGCAAGGAATGGGAGCTCACATTTTTTGGCGTCAAGACGCCAGCAATTTTGAATTATTTCAAACTGCCCTCAACGGTAGTAGTCCCGACCGGGGGGCGCTTGGGGCCGTATCCTCGGCAGTCGCCGGCACGGTAGGGACTTCCGTGGCGACAGCCGAAGATCCCAAATTGCACGGCAACGGTTCAAGCGCCCAAGCAATTCCAGGATTGCCTCAAGTAGTATGTTCGACGGCAATTAACCCGGAAAATGCCGAATATCGAGCTGCTTTAGATTTGGGCTGTCCGATTTTTCATCGATCGGATGTGTTGGCAGCGTTAATTCAAGATTACCAAAGCATAGCCGTAGCTGGGACTCACGGCAAAACTACTACTAGCAGCTTAATCGGTTTCATGCTGATGGCTGCGGGTCTAGACCCGACGATTGTGGTAGGAGGCGAGGTAAATGCTTGGGAAGGCAATGCCCGTTTGGGGGAAGGGCCCTACTTAGTTGCCGAGGCTGATGAATCCGACGGTTCTCTCGTCAAGCTAGTAGCCAAAATTGGCATAGTGACGAATGTGGAACTGGATCATCCAGACCATTACGATACCCTCGACCAGGTAATAGACACATTTAAGGTGTTTGCCCAAAACTGTCAAACCTTGGTGGGCTGCATTGACGACCAAATCGTCAAAGATTGCCTTCAGCCTAATGTCAGCTACAGCTTGCAGCAAAACAGCGGTGCTGACTATACGGCTTCAGGCGTGGAATACGGATCCGAAAGCACCAAGGCCGGCATTTGGGAGCGAGGAGCTTTCCTCGGGGAAATGGAGTTGAAGTTGCTAGGCAAACACAATCTCAGCAATGCACTAGCTGCGGTAGCAGTGGGTCGATTGTTGGGGTTAGAGTTTTCGGCGATTGCCAAAGCGATTGCTGGCTTTGAAGGAGCACGCCGCCGTTTTGAGGTGCGGGGTTTTCACAATGACATCCTGTTTGTGGACGACTACGCTCACCATCCTAGCGAAATTCGTGTCACCTTGGCGGCGGCTCGCTTGCGCATCGAAGGTAGCGAAAAAAATACCAAATCCCGAAGAGTGGTTGCGATTTTTCAACCCCACCGTTACAGCCGGACTCTGACATTTTTGCCAGAATTTGCTCAATCTTTTGGGGATGCTGATTTGGTTGTGGCTTGCGATATTTATAGTGCTGGAGAACCGAATTTAGGAGAAATTAGCGGGCTGCAGGTTGCTGATTTGATTGCTAAAGAAGGTCGAAAGGTTGAGTTTGGGCATTCCCTGGAGTCGGTAAGTAAGTTTTTAACCGAAAATCTGCAACCGGGTGATTTGGCTCTGTTTTTGGGTGCTGGTAATCTGAATCAGATTATTCCAGAGGTTATGGCTTTTTATCAACAAGCCGATCGCCCGAATTAGCTCGATCGCACGCCCAAAAGAGTTGAGCCACAGCCAGGGCGGTGCAGGTTATCAGGTTATACCGACACTGCTGAAAGGCTCGCTCACAGGGGTGGCATAAGTTAGGTAAATGAATTTTCAACCACGTCTTCTCTTCGCAGGTATTTTTAAGGATTTTCAAGATGGTGACTATCTCGAATGACTCCTCTGTTAAGGACAATCGGCGAGTTTATTCTCCTATTGCTTTGCGGGGAACTGATTGCAAGATTAACTCTCAAGTTTCGCTGGCGGGCCTGACTTCGTTCCGAGTCGGCGGCCCGGCTGAGTGGTACGTTGCTCCCCGCAGTATGGAGGCTTTGCAAGCGAGTTTTGCCTGGGCGCACGACGAAGGGGTGCCGGTGACTCTGCTGGGTGCGGGTTCTAATTTGTTGGTGAGCGATCGGGGTTTGTCCGGTTTGGTCGTCGGCACTCGCTACCTGAAACAGGTGAATTTTAATCCAGAAACAGGTCAACTTACAGCCGGGGCGGGGGAGTCAATTCCCCGCCTCGCTTGGTTGGCGGCTAAACGGGGCTGGAAAGGTCTAGAATGGGCAGTCGGCATACCGGGCACCGTGGGAGGGGCTGTGGTGATGAATGCAGGCGCTCACAGAGGCTGTACGGCTGATATTTTGGTCAACGCTCGCGTCCTATCCCCTGGCGGCAAGGTGGAAATTCTGACTCCCCAAGAGTTGGAGTACCGCTACCGGACTTCGGTGCTGCAAGGGGGCGATCGGCTGGTAACAGAAGCGACTTTCCAGTTGCAGCCGGGATTTGACCGATCGCAAGTAATGGCAGAAACTAATGACCATTTCAGCCAGCGGCGGACAACTCAACCTTATCACTTACCGAGCTGTGGCTCAGTCTTCCGCAACCCGGGCCCGAAGACGGCAGGTTGGTTCATCGAACAAGCGGGACTCAAGGGATACCAGATCGGCGGGGCGCAAGTAGCTCAGCGCCATGCTAATTTTATTCTTAACTGCGGGTCGGCAACGGCCAATGATATTTTTCAAGTGATCCGCCACGTTCAACAGCAAGTCGAGCAGCGGTGGTCGCTGTTGTTAGAGCCAGAAGTTAGAATACTGGGAGAGTTTCCCTTCTAGGGCATTATTAAAGTAATAAGGAAACGGCAGACTGCCAGCCCACACACCATCACAAAGTAGCTATGACAAAATCAGGACAAGGATTTGGCTTCGGCCTGGGCAAAATGAAAGAACTGACTGAAGCTTTCAAAAAAGCTCAGCAGGTTCAAGAAGGAGCTAAAAAGCTCCAAGAAGAGTTGGATCAAATGGAAATTGAGGGAACTGCCGGCGGCGGCTTGGTCAAGGTTTTTCTCAGCGGCAACCAAGAACCCCGCCGCGTGGAAATCTCGCCGGATGCCCTCGGTGAAGGTGCTGATGTGGTTTCTGAACTCGTCACGGTGGCGATGCAGGATGCTTACGCTAAGTCTACGATGACGATGCGGGAGAAAATGGAAGAACTCACCGGCGGACTGAATCTCCCCGGTTTCGGTTAGTCATCAGTCATCAGTCATTAGTTATTAGCTATCTGTATTTAAAAATGGCTCTATAGCTAATGACTGATTGATTTCTCTGAAGCAGGAAACTTTGGGAAAAAGGAGAAAGGAAAAATTTTCTTTCTTCCTTTCGCTGACCAATTACTCATAATCAATTACTAATTTAATGTCTTATAAATTATTATTTGTCTGCCTCGGAAATATCTGCCGATCGCCCTCAGCAGAAAATATTATGAATCACTTAATTGAACAAGCTGGTTTGAGCGATCGCATTACCTGCGATTCGGCCGGAACAGCTAGCTATCACATTGGCAGTCCCCCTGACAGGCGGATGGCATTGGCGGCGCGGAAGCGAGACATTGAATTGTTAGGCGAAGCCCGCCAATTTACCAGGAAAGATTTTGAAAATTTTGATTTGATTCTGGCTATGGATCGGGACAATTATCGCAATATTCTTGCTCTGGATGCTACGGGAAAGTATAAAGATAAAGTGCGGCTGATGTGCGATTTTTGCCAGAAATACGACCTTAAAGAAGTGCCAGATCCTTACTACGGCGGTCCGGAGGGATTCGATCGAGTAATTGATTTGCTGCACGATGCTCAAGCGGGTTTGTTGGAGTACGTTATCAATCAGGAAAATTTAACAATTACCAATTAACAGTTACCAATTACCAATTACCGACTAAATGGTGTTCCATCGCAAAGCGAACGAGTTCTGCTCGGTTGTTGCTGTCGGTTTTTCTGAACAAGCTGCTGACGTGCTTTTCGACAGTTCGATGACTCAGGTTGAGCCGGGACCCTATTTGAATATTAGAAAGACCTTCTGTCAGCAAATCTAGCACTTCTCGCTCTCGCTGAGTCAAACTCGGAGCATTTTGGCTTGGAGATGCCCGTGAAGCGGAGCTATCCCGTAGGGAATCGCCTGTCTTTGACTTTTGAGTTGAAAAATCCGCTTCTGGCTTGCCATTGGCTCTGCTGCGTGCCTCTGTTGGCGTCGGTTCGGGTTCCGGGGAACGAGAGGGTGCCTGAGCGATAAGAGCATAGCGATCGAGCAAAGAGCGAATAACCGCCCCCAATTCCTGGAGTTCAAAAGGTTTAGCCAGATAATTGTCGCACCCCATCTGATAGCCGCGAATCCGTTCCTGCGTGCTCGTGCGTTCCGTCAAAAAAATTACCGGCAGCAAACGGAAAGAGGGACGTGTCCGAACTCGCCGCACGAATTCGTAGCCATCCATCTCAGGCATTGTAATGTCGGTAACAATCAAGTGAGGCTGAAATTCATCTACCAAACCTAAAGCTTGTTTGCCGTTCTCAGCAGCGATTACAGAGTAGCCGGTAATTTCTAGATAATCGGTAATTGACAAGCGAGTCGCGAAATCGTCGTCAGCAACCAGAATCGTTAATGGCATGGGGGAATTAAAAATTAAACATTAAAAGTGACTAATTTCACTTTTAATGTTTAATTCTACTGTTTAATTCTCTTGTTGACACTCCCCTGGCTGAAGCCGAGGGGATTCTTAATTCAGCGACTGACCTTAAAATGTTCTGTCCTTACGGCAATACTTAAACCTTTCAACCGTGGGGATACCACCAATTGACGAGCCTAATTCAGAAGCATCCCAGCGGGTCTATCTCCAAAAGCGTACTAGGATATTTCCCGCTTTGTTTGGGTATGCCCTACCCTACTTAACAATTCCCAGTGAAAAAGTTTATTTGCTGGATTGAAACCTACATTTTCGGTTTCGACTGTTTATAGTGTTTTCGCCGCACTTTGTCCCCCAGTTTATGCCTAAAAGTGTGTCTCATGTCCTGTTTCACTTCGGGCAAGGGAGTTTAACCCTGACTGTTTCAGTTTACCATACTGTCCCGTTTTGTCCAAAGCTTTTTAAGGAAGTTTTTTGAATTAAAAAGATTGGATTTTGGGTTCATGACTGAGGTAAAGAGAACAGGCAGGATTTATCCTGCAACGCCCTTTCATCCCCGGACTGAAGTCACGGGGTTTTCAGGGTATTCCTTATAAGTTGCAGTTAAAGTAGCCGGTTGCCCTAATTTGCCCTCCAAAGCTACGCCGCGCCCGTTGGCTGCCAAATGCCGCAGAGTTTTGTAAATTGTCTCGATTTGCTCTGGTTTTCCGGCTTTTTTGGCTATTTCTGCTACCGACAGAGGTTTTTGGGCGTCTTTGAGCACTTGCAGTACCCGTTGCTGCAAGTCCAATACAGCAGCGGCTGCTTTTTTGCCTGCTTCAACCCCTGGCTGGTGATAGGCATTGACATTCACCAAGGAACCGTAAAAACCTACGGCTCTTTCGTAGAGGGCGATTAATGCTCCTACTGTCTCCGGGTTGACTTGGGGAATTGTGACAGTAATGGAATCTCGGTGATTTTCGTACAAAGCTTGTCGAGTTCCCTGCAACAAACCCGACAAATAATCTCCTGAAGTGACGCCGGTTTCTACTTCTGGGGAAATGCCTTGCCTGTCTTGCAAAACTTCGATAAATGTTAGGAAGAAATTCGGCACGCCGTCTCGCAGTTGCTGGACGTAGGCGTGCTGGTCGGTGGTGCCTTTGTTGCCGTAAACTGCGATTCCTTGATGAACTGTGTTGCCGTCTAAATCTTCCTGTTTGCCGATCGATTCCATGACTAATTGCTGCAAGTAGCGGCTGAACAATAGCAGTGAATCTTTATACGGCAAAACTACCATATCTTTCTCGCCACGTCCGTTGCAAGCAAAATACCAGGACATTGCTAACAAGGCGGCGGGATTATGTTTGATTTCGGTGGTTCTGGTAGCTTCGTCCATGACTTTAGCGCCGTCGAGCATCGCCCGAATGTCGATGCCTTGCAAAGCTGCTGGCAAAAGTCCGACTGCTGACAATTCGGAAGTGCGTCCTCCCACCCAATCTGCCATGGGAAAAGTGGTAATCCAGCCTTCGGATTTGGCTAATTTGTCTAGTTGGCTGTCAACTCCGGTGATGGCAACTGCCTGTTTGGCGAAGTCTAGTTTTTCGGCGGCGAAGGCTTTTTGAACTTCGATCATGCCGTTGCGGGGTTCGGGGGTGCCGCCGGATTTGGAGATAGTAATTACTAGGGTGCTGGCGAGTTTGTCTTTGATTTTGTTAAGGATGCGATCGATCCCAGCCGGATCTGTGTTGTCGATAAAATGTATTGCTAGGGGCGGAATGTCTGGGGATAAAGCTTCGGCGACAAATTGGGGGCCGAGGGCGGAACCGCCGATGCCGATCGAAATTATGTCGGTAAATTGCGGAGCAAAGGGCGGTTTAATATCGCGGTTTTGAACTTTCTTGACAAATGCTTCGACTTGTGCTATGCCTTCGACTATTTCTTGTTTTAATTCTGGAGTGGGAGCTAAATCAGGGTTTCGCAGCCAGTAGTGGCCCACCATACGGTGTTCGTCGGGATTGGCGATCGCACCTGCTTCCAAAGCTGCCATGTCTTTGAAAGCTTTGTCAAATTTGGGTTTCATTGTGGCGACGAAAGCGTCGTCGAATCCCATACGGCTGATATCGAGGTAAAGTCCCAATCCCTCGTGATAGTAAAGCCAGTCTTGATAGCGTTGCCAGAGTGCTGCGGCGTCCATAGGAATTCTCTACAATTTTTTTAATGTTCGATCGGCGTCGTCAGGAATCCACCAATTGTAGTTTAAAACGATCTGATGTACGGCTTTTGCAGAATCCCAATAAATTTCAGCATTAATCGTCTGAAGGCAGCCGAAGCTGAAGGCAGGCAGAGCATTCGGCAGAATTAAACAGTAAAAATATGACTTGGGCAACACTCTTAGTAGGTAGATCCCCCATTAATGGCCGCACCCCGTAGATAGATCGAAGCGGCACAGAGATTTAAGTGTAGTCGGGGTTGGGCTTGGGGTTCGGGTTTAAAAATATTCAAATGCGCGCGATCGGGATGTGTAAAATAAGCATTGCGGTCAGGTTAAATATACTTTTAGGTGTCACTCAATTATCGGCTAAAAATATAGTTAACAACTGTCAACTATCTGAAGTGTAGTATAATATACAGATATTAGAATTAAAGTGCGATTCACTATGCTTGCTCTATCTCCAGAATTAAAAGAAAGGTTAGCAACTCCGCTCAAAATCGGCGATTTTGAAGTTAAAAGTCGCGTCCTGCAATCGCCCTTATCCGGCGTTACCGATTTGGTATTTCGCCGCCTGGTGCGCCGCTACGCGCCGGATTCGATGATGTACACGGAAATGGTGAACGCTACGGGTTTGCACTACGTGAAGCAACTGCCGAGAATTATGGAAGTTGACCCGAACGAGCGCCCGATTAGCATTCAATTGTTTGACTGCCGGCCGGATTTCTTGGCAGAAGCGGCCCAGAAAGCAGTGGCAGAAGGAGCCGATACTGTTGATATTAATATGGGCTGTCCGGTTAACAAAATTACTAAAAACGGCGGCGGTTCTTCCCTGCTGCGAGATCCGGAAACTGCCGAGGCAATTGTGCGGGCTGTTGTGGAAGCGGTAGATGTTCCTGTAACTGTTAAAACTAGGATTGGTTGGACTGACAAAGAAATTAATATTTTGGAATTTGCGAAGCGGATGGAAGATGCGGGAGCAAAAATGATTACCGTGCACGGCCGCACTCGATCGCAAGGTTACACCGGCCCGGCAAAATGGGAGTGGATTCGCCGAGTGAAAGAAGTTTTATCGATTCCTGTTATTGCTAACGGGGATATTTTTTCAGTGGAAGCAGCGATGCGATGTCTGGAAGAAACAGGCGCTGATGGAGTGATGTGTTCGCGGGGAACTTTGGGCTATCCTTTTTTGGTGGGAGAAGTTGATTATTTCTTGAAAACTGGTGTGGAAAAGATACCTCCGACACCAATTGAACGTCTCGAATGTGCTAAAGAACATTTGCGGGCTTTGTGGGAATATAAAGGTGAAAGCGGTGTCTGCCAAGCGCGCAAGCACTTAACCTGGTATGCTAAGGGTTTCCCCGGCGCTGGGGAATTGCGGGGCGTGTTGGCTGTGGTAGAAACGGTTGAACAAGGTTGCGATTCGATCGATCGCGCGATCGAGCAATTGCCCGCAAGTTGAAATAAACTTAGATATTGCACCATTGTTAATAAGCCTTTCACGGGCGGGCTCTCCTGCCCACCCCACAATAAAATCTAATCTTTGTGGAACAGGCATCTTGCCTGTTCTTGAGAATGGTGCAAGCTAAAATAAACAAAACCCACCTCTGGGGGCTAAGATTTAAGACAAAGTTAAAAATTTGTGTGTGGGGGAAAGCATGGATTCCTTAAAAGGGCGAGATTTATTAAGTCTGGCAGATTTAAGCATTGACGAATTAAATTATTTGCTAGATCTAGCAGCCAGTTTAAAATCGGGAATGGTCAAGCTGAAACGCAATAAAGTTCTCGGCTTGTTATTTTCCAAAGCTTCAACGCGAACGCGGGTAAGTTTTACAGTAGCAATGTATAAATTGGGAGGGCAAGTGATTGACCTCAATCCCAACGTTACACAAGTCAGCCGCGGCGAACCTTTGGTAGATACAGCCAGGGTTTTAGACAGATATTTAGACATTTTGGCGATTCGGACTTTCGAGCAAAAGGATTTAGTTACTTTTGCTAACTATGCGAAAATTCCTGTGATTAATGCACTGACAGATGACGAACACCCATGTCAAGTCCTGGCGGATTTAATGACAGTAAAAGAGTGTTTTGGCAAGTTGAAAGGGGTGACTTTGACTTATTTGGGCGATGGCAATAATATGGCTAATTCGCTGATGTTGGGCTGTGCAATGACGGGAATGAATGTCAGAATTGCTTGCCCTCAAGATTTCCAGCCGAATGCTGAGATAGTGGAAAAAGCTAAGAATATTGCTAATGGAAAAACAGAAGTTACTGTGACGGCGGATTCAGAAGCTGCTGTGAAGAATGCTCAAGTGATTTATACTGATGTTTGGGCGAGTATGGGACAGGAAGAGGAAGCAAAAATCAGGATTCCTTTGTTTGAACCCTATCAGGTAAATGAACAATTGCTGAAGTTAGCAGATAAGAATGCAATTGTATTGCACTGTTTGCCGGCACACCGGGATGAAGAGATTACCGATGCAGTGATTGAAGGCAGTCAATCGCGCGTTTGGGATCAGGCAGAAAATCGGATGCACGCTCAGCAAGCTTTGCTCGCAAGCATTCTGGAAAGCGATTAGGAAGTAGCTAAAAATTAATCTTTCAAGCGGTTTTTAAGAGTCCCTTTAGGGCGGGCTAGGAGCAACGGCCCACAAGAAATTTAATTTTTGTGGAACGGGCATCTTGCCCGTTCTTAATGGGGTTTTCAATTTGATATAATTGGTGGCAACATTTCTTGAATAGCGATATTACAAGCGGGAAATTCCAGCAGTGAAATGCTCGCAGTTTCCCCAAGAATTACTTCGCTTTGATACCCATTTTCAGTAGGTTCTCGAAAAACGTGGAGTTGTCGCTCATTCACATTTAATACCCAATAATCGGCAATTCCAGATCGCGCATAAGCTTTGGCTTTAATTTCGCGATCGTAAGCCAAGCTGCTGTCTGCCACTTCGATAATTAGATATATTTCTGAAGGAGTCGGATGGTGAGTTGCATAGTCTAACGGATCGATGATTACTAAAGCTATATCAGGTTCGGGTTCGGAATTGTCATCAAGGGCGATCGGATCTTGCATTCGTACCCACGCCAGATTCGCAAAAAGGCTTTGCAGCAATCTATCTGTACGGCCTAAAGCGGAGGTGTGAGCAGTTCCTTTTGCACTCATTTTTATGATATTTCCTGAAAGTAATTCGACTCGTTCCTCTGGGTGAAAAAATCCCATCTCTCCCAGTTTGTGATACTCTTTAACTGTCCATTTACGGAGCGTGAAAGGGGCTTCTGTTGTTAGCATAGCTTCAAAAAAAAATCACAATTTGATGTAGTAGGATAATTAGATTATATATCGGGTAAGGCGGGCAGTGAATTATATCAACTCCGGTAGCATCGGAATTAATATTACTAACAGTCAGGACACGGCGCCGTGCCGTGTCCCTACAATTTATCGGGTAGGGAAACGGCACGGCGCCGTGTCCTCTCGGTATCATTCCGATGCTACTTTCGGTTTAAGTTAACACCTATGGTGGGCATTGCCATCCTACTGATTAAGATGCTCCGAGATTAATTTTTGTTACTTCACCGGCGACAACATTAACTGTTTGTTGAATTTGACTTCCGTCAACTTTCAACTGATAAGTTCCCGGAGAAAGCTCGATCGCCCCAAACCATCCTTTACCATCCGCGCGCAGTTGACGCACCTGGCCTGCAGCATCGATCGACTGCAATGTCAAGCTGGCACCGTCGCAAGTTTGAGCGCACCGCTGCAAATTTCCGGCGATCGCACCTGTAGTCGGCCGCGACTTCCAAGGCATATCGGGAACCGCTGCTGCTGTCGCCCACACAGGCTGAGTTTCATAGGTTTTGCCCGTCGCAGCATCAACGTATTGACTCGGCACAGAAAGCGCGGTGTAAAACAAATCGTTGCTTTGGGGAACGTATTTCCAAGGCTGGCGGGGCAGATCGCCGCTACCGCCCGATCGCAGTTCCACATTCGTGTACACGTTGCTGCTAGCGTAGGAATAGAGTACCGTACCTGCGACGTGATTTCCTTTCGCAGAGGGCTGTTCGGCGCGGCGAACCTGCGCTAGGGTGTCTTCGATGTAGTTGAGGTAATTGCCGGGGCCGATCGCAATTTGGCGGTTGTACTGGTGGTCTTTGGCGAACTCGATCCAGCGATCGTAAGCGAGTTTTTGCGATCGTTTGTACTCGCGCTGGTAAGTCATCGGCATCGCCATGTCTAAGATCCCTTCTTCCAGCCAAGCGCGCCAATCCTGCAATACTTCTTTGTAAGGCTGCGTTTGATACCACCCTGCATCGTTTTGCGGGCCGTCTCCCCAGGCGATCGTGGCGGCGGTAATTTTAACCCGCGGTTTAATCGCAAGGCTTTCTACATAAAGCTTCCGCACTAAATTTGTCACCTGATCGCGCCGCCACTGCATCCAGGCGGGATCGGTGGGTGCGGGTTTGCCCGATCGACCTGTTTGCTGATTGAAACGGGCGATCGCAGTCGGATTGTAGCCCCAAGTCGGTCCGCCGTAGCGCACGTAATCCAACTGTACGCCGTCCACATCGTAGCGCGTCAGCAAGTCCAAATAGACGGAAACAGTATAATCTACGGCGTCTGGATGGCCGGGATCGAGGAAACCGGGTGATTCCCCCCCGTAAGTCAGCATTGCCCAATTGTCATTTCCTGGGGCCGAAGGCCCGTGTTGTTGCCAAACGTGACCGGCGGGAAGTTTGGCGCCCGAAACCACCGGCAGCGTCACCATCCAAGCGTGTACTTCAATGCCTGCGGCGTGGGCTTTGTCAATCAAATCTTGCAGGGGATCGAAACCGGGGGGAACGTTGGGATCGAGGGTGCGGGGTTCGATCGCACTCGTGTAAAAAGCATCGCCGCGGCGGCGGACTTGGGCGACGATGGCGTTGGCATTTGCCCGCTGCGCGTCTGCGATCAATTTTGTGACTTCTTGAGGAGTTTTGAAGCCGGGGTTGAAGGCGTCCACCCAGAAGGCGCGAAATTCAGCGGTTTGGGTTTGCGGGGGCATAGTTGCGTTAGCGAAGCCCTCGAAGAGGATCGCGCGGGATGGGAAGTTGGAGAACCAACCAGGAGTCAGCAGAAAACTAATTGTTAAGCCGATCAGGAACCCGCTTGACAAAAAGAATGTTTTGGTATTTCGCATCAGAAGTGTGTGAGAGAGCGTTTAACAGTCCTTTACGGACTTTTGGTTTGAGCGTCCGCTTGACATTTTCGCACAAGGGTACATTAATTGGGCAGATCTGTAAATAGTTGAGTAATACCGCTGGGAGAGTGGAGAATGAGATTAAAATTTACCTGGGCAAAATGGGCGATATTTTCCGATCTTTCAATATAGCGGTTGAGCCAGTAAATTGAATCCGCTACACCACTTAACATAGTTTTACAGGCTAAATAGGGTTTTAATAATTTTCATTTTGGCTGTATCAATGCCGCATTCAAGTTTGGAAATTGGACTGAGGGTTTTCCACTTGCCTTTATTCGCGGTGAAGATAGCTTCGGCTGTTTTTTCGGCATCAATATTTTCAAAGCCTCCTATTTTATTAGTGGATAAGTAATTGAGGCGATCGAAAATCTCATCTCTTGATGCACGTTTCACGCTGACTGCTTCAGGCGGTGGCGGCGGTGGCGGTGGTGGCGATATAGTAAATACTTTTGCAATACAATCCAATCTCGGCTTAGTTAAACCACATTGTAGCTTAGTCAGAGGGATAAAATCTGACCATTGCTCGCGGTTAGATTGTACAATTTTATTAGCCGTTTCAACTGGTTTTACATTATTCCAATTATGCTCTTTAACTAAGTATTTAAGTACAGCTATAATAGTATCTTTTGAGGCTGTACTCAGATTGACTTTGGGATTGGTTTCTCGCGCTAGAATCTTCGCTTGTTCAATATTTGATGGTTTTGGGTCAATGACAATACACCATACTAAATCTAATTTGGCTTGTTGAGCTACAGCATAGACAAAGTGATTGCTCACAACTTGATACTGATAGTCGCCTGTTTCTTTAACGATAATCGGAATCCAATTGCGATTACCTGCTTGCAATACGGCTTCGGCGGCTCCGGCAATGATAAACTCTGACTCAGAGCATGGTTCGGCTGACTCAATTTTAGCTAACTCCAAGTGCATTAACTTACCGATGTTCTCAGAATTACTCATACAAAAAATACTCCTTCGCTAATTTTAAGTAATATTCAGCGGCTTTTTTGTGTTGATAAACCGCTGGTTTTCTAGAAAAAGCGGCAGTTGAAACAACTTCATATTCTGGAACACTGAATATAGTTGTGTCAATCACCGGTTTTGTAGATTTAGGCCAATAATATGGTAACAAATTAAAATCGAAAATATAATTATCTCCTTTTTGAAGTGTAATAATTGCTTTTATTTCTGCATTTGCTCTTTTGATTGAAGCCTCTGTTTCTTTATGTTTATTGAAAAATATCGGCAAGGCAATAGGGCCACCGTCTTGCCTAAGCTTCTTAACTTCAGGTAAGAATACTTTAATCACTTTAGCAGCATTTTTTAAAGATGAAAAGTTATTGTGTTCTGTTGGCATGAGGATTACATCGGAAGCTATCACACAGCTTTTACTAAAAAAAGTCCAGTTCGTAGGTGCATCAATTAAGATGTAATCATAATTACTAACAAAAATCTCAAGCAAATCTCGCAGCCTTGCTGAACCTTTCTCAATTTTTGCTTCATACTCATAACTCATGAACTTCGATAATCCTGAATCAGATGGGATGACATCAAACACCTTAACTAATTGACCTGCTTTATTCTTCAGATTAAATGCTTGAATAGTTTCTTTAACATTAAGTGCTGTCTTACCCAGGCAATCAGATAGTTTGACTTTTCCCTCCTGTAAGCCTAATGAATCTGTTAAATCTCCTTGTTGTGGATCGAAGTCAACAACAAGCACTTTTTTCTGCTGTTGTCGAAGAATCGCAGCCAAGTTGATTGTCGTTGTAGTTTTTCCCACACCTCCCTTATCATTATAGATGCAAATTGTTAAAGCTTTGGGTGGGTTTTCCAGCAAGTTCTTAATTTTAGTAATAATTTTAATAATATTATCTTTGGTTATCCTCATGCAGTCAGTAGCAGGCAATACGATTTTACCATGTTTGCGGAATAGCTGGATATCTGTTGAGTTAGTGATCATACCCCATTGAGATGTTTGGCACTTAGGAGCAAGAAGATAACCTGTTATCTGTTCTTTAGCTTTTTTGTACGCGGGAGTACCTTCTGCTAAGTTAATGATGGCATTTCCTGATACTCTCCCTTTAACTTCAATGATTAAGTCTGGCTTAATCTTAGCCACTGAAAATTTATCATCATCGTGATTCTTGCGAGCAGCAAAATCAGCAGTACCCTTCCCTGTTTTAAACTGTTGTACCCACTCATCAGATGTGAATCCAAGTGCATTTAGAAGGCGTTTGACAAATCGATCTTCGACTTCTGGCTCTTCTGCATTCTCTGAAATACTATCTAAAACTTCATTCCAGTTGACAGTTGTCATAACTTAGACCTAGATACTTAAGTAAAATCATAACGCTTGGTTTCAGTTTGTGTCATCGTTAGCTACCTCCCGATCTAGCTATATGAACACTCAACATACTTTTGGATAAGTTATATATTTTCGAGTGCGCTTGACATTTTCGCACCGAGGTGCAATTTTGGGCGAAAATACAGTGAACTCGCGATCGCACTTTTTGAACAAATGATACTACCGCACTTTCAAACCCTAGCCCTTCCGGCTGCAAGCAATTTACTCGATCGAGTAGATAGCTGGCGCCAAGAAGCAACCCGAAAGTTGCAGCAAAGCCAGAGAGGAGAAAAAGGACAATTTTTAACACCTTCCTCCGTCGCAAGTTTGATGGCGAGAATGTTTGAATTTAACTGTCCCGATATATCGCTTTTAGATGCCGGTGCAGGAATTGGTTCCCTGTTAGCAGCCGTTGTTTGCGAACTTTGCCAGCGCCCAAACAAACCGCACAGCCTGCACGTTACAGCTTATGAAATAGACCTTATTTTGATTGAATACCTCAAGCAAACCTTAGAATTGTGCAGTATAGAATGTCAGCGTTTTGGGATATCTTTTACCTGTGAGGTTCGCGAAATTGATTTTATTCAAGACAGCGCCGATATGTTGCAGCCCAATCTATTTACACAACAAGCAAAACGGGAATTTACCCATGCAATTATCAATCCTCCCTATGCCAAAATAGACGCTAAATCCCAAGCCCGAACCTTGCTGCGTTCTATAGGACTAGAAACCAGCAATCTCTACGCTGGATTTACAGTTGCGGCCGCTCACCTGCTCCAACCAAACGGTGAATTAGTATCGATTACTCCCCGCAGCTTTTGCAACGGTTTATACTTTCGAGATTTCCGCAAAGTATTCCTTCAAATGATGGCTTTACGCCAAGTACACATCTTTGAATCCCGACAGTTGCCATTTCGCGACGATGCGGTGCTGCAAGAAACTATTATTGTGCGCGCCACCAAACAAATAGAACAGCCAGATACTGTACTAATTACCTCAAGCAGCAGCGCGGGCGACGACCTGGTTTTGTCTCACCAACAGCCCTATACCTCCCTAATTAATCCCAATGATTCCGAGCAATTTATTCGGATTTTACCGGATTCAGTCAGCCAGAAAGTAGTCGAGCAAATGGCTCAATTTACTTGCACGCTAGAGGAATTAGGCTTAACAGTTTCCACCGGAAAAGTTGTAGATTTTCGTGTTCGCTCTGACTTGCGGCTAAAACCAGAGAACGGTACAGTTCCGCTGATTTATCCCGCACACTTCTCGGGTGGCGGTGTTGAATATCCCACAGCAACGAGAAAGCATCAAGCTTTAGCTGTCACGGAAAAAACTGCTGCACTCCTCGTACCTAACGAACATTATGTTTTGAGCAAGCGCTTCTCGTCAAAGGAAGAGAAAAAGCGAATTGTTGCCGTTGTCTGGGATGCCAATAAAATTAATAGTTCTCGCGTTGGTTTTGAGAACCATTTGAATTACTTTCACCAACAGGGACGCGGGTTAGACCTCACCCTGGCGCGGGGATTGGCCGTTTATCTAAATTCGAGTTTGGTAGATGCGTTTTTCCGACTGTTCAACGGACACACTCAAGTTAATGCTACGGATTTACGCAATTTGAAGTATCCTACTGTAGAGCAATTACTTTTACTTGGCGCTCAAATAGGAGAAATATTGCCTACACAACGGGAGATTGATCGACTTGTCGAGACACAACTGCTTAAGGCGACCAATCCGTTAGAAAATAGCCCCCTGACAATCAAGAACCGTATTGATGAATCTCTAGAAATACTTGCAGCACTGGGTTTTCCAAAATGTCAGCTTAACGAACGTTCAGCCTTAACCCTTCTGGCTTTGCTTGACCTCAAGCCAAAGGAAGCTTGGGAATCGGCAAAATCTCCACTTCGGGGAATCACACCAATTATGGAATTTATGGAGGAGGAGTACAGTAAAAAGTATGCGCCAAATACGCGGGAAACTGTGCGCCGCCCGACTGTGCATCAGTTTCTAGATACAGGTTTAATTGTTGTTAATCCTGACAGTCCCGAACGTCCGGTGAATAGTCCAAAAACTGCATATCAGATAGAAGAAAGTGCTTTGGAACTGCTGCGAACTTATGACACTTCTGACTGGGAAAAGAATGTTCGCGCTTACCTCGTTCATTTTAAGGAAGAAAAATTATTGCAGGCTTATTCCAAAAATGAAAATATTTGTGAGCCAGGATGATGCTAAAATACACTCTTTATATGGCTGCCGCTGGCATCGGAATGACATATACTGTGATGCAAGCGGTTTAGTTGACCGGAATTGTCGATCGCACTCAGTAAATTAGATAAGTAACTCGCCAAAATATCTGTGTAATGGAAAAAAAGCAAAACGCTGGATTGTGGGTATCAGTATTGTATTTCGCTCAAGGTCTCCCTTACACCGTCGTTAATTTAATGTCGGTGATTTTTTTGAAAGGTATGGGAACCAGCAACGAGCTCATCGGCTTGACAAGTCTTTTGTCTTTTCCCTGGGTATTAAAAGGTTTGTGGGGGCCAGTTGTTGATTTGTATTCCACCAAACGCAAATGGATTTTAACAACCGAAATCATTTGTGCTTTTCTGTTTGCTTTCCTAGCTTTTGGCGTATTAACGCCGGCACCGATTATTATATCGCTTGTTATCTTTACGGCGATCGCCTTTGTGTCAGCTACTCACGACATCGCCATTGACGGATTTTATTTAAACACTCTCAATAAAGACCAGCAAGCCTTGTTTGTCGGGGTTCGCAACACGGCTTATAGAGGTGCTGTCATTGCCGGTAGCGGTGTATTGGTGTTCTTAGCAGGTAAACTGGCCGAACAGCATTTAGTGACTGGAAATACAGGTGACACCAAAATATATCAAAACATTCCGCTGTCACTTTTCGGTTCGGATTTTAGCGTGTCTGCGCTTAACTACGGATGGGCGACAGCCTTTGGCATTTGTGCGATTATGTTTGTGCTGATATATCTCTTTCAGCGGTGGTATCTTCCCTATCCTCGAAATTACGATCTGGAATCCGACACCCCTCAACAAACAACCAGCTTTATCGAAGCATTCAAAACCTATTTTAAGCAAGATAAAATAGGTTGGATTGTGGCTTATGTCTTGATTTTTCGATTGGGCGATGCCTTGACGTTTAAAATGGCTCCGCCATTTTTGATGGATAAAGTTGAGAAAGGAGGATTAGCAGTTTCTACGTCGGATATGGGCTTATTATCCGGTACTTTAGGGGTAATGTTTCTGTTAATAGGAGGGTTGCTGGGCGGCTATTTAATTGCGAAACAAGGATTGAAAAAATGGATGTGGCCGACGGCAATTCTGCAAAATTCAACTAACGTGCTGTATTGGCTGTTGGCAATCAATCAACCGGGGATTGAATGGGCTTATGTCGTAAATTCGATCGAGCAATTTACTTACGGACTTGGCGTAGCTGCCTATACAGTGTTCTTGATGCGGACTGTCCGCCCTGAATACGAAGCATCTCACTATGCAATTACAACGGCTTTTATGGCCGCAGGAGTTCTGATTCCGGGAGTTTTTAGCGGCTACTTGCAGGCAAGTCTCGGCTATCAAAATTATTTTTTGATGAGCGCGCTGGCTGTGATTCCCGGTATGCTGACCATTTTCTTTCTGCCCCTAGACGATGAGAAAAAATTAGCATCCATGCCCAGACCTGGACTGGACGATTTCGATTAATATCAAGTCCGGTCGCTATAAGTATAAGATCCGGGTGGGGCGGATTTACCAATGTCAGCACTACTTTTTCGAGATTTCGGTGAACCCGCCCCTGCAAGAATATGGATGTTTTTAATCACTAACTGGTATAAACTGTGCGTGCTTTCATAAGATAAAATAAGGACACAACATTGTTGTGTCCCTACCGAATATCTGTATTGCCAGCCAACTAAATCGCAATAAAATCAGTGGCTGTTAGCGGACTACTTAGAATGCCAGGAATACTGGCAAGAACTTCGCCATTACGGGCCAGTTCAATCGTCGTTGAAAAATCTCCTTCAGTAACTCTCACTTGGTTGAAGGTCAAACCTCCGCTCAAACCGATTAAATCTTGACCCTTTTGAAAGTCTATAAGTGTATCTGTACCGCCAACCCCTAACACAAATATGTCGCGTCCAGCGCCACTAATTAAGAGATCTGAACCCGCTCCGCCAATGAGGGTATCGTCCCCGTCTCCCCCGTTCAAATTGTCATCCCCTTTGCCGCCGAATAACTGGTCGTTGCCGGCGCCACCGCTGATAATATCGTTGCCTTTATTGCCGCTGAGAGTGTCGTTTCCGCCGTTGCCAGTGATAATATCGTCGCCTGCAAAACCCGATGCTGTATTGTTGGCATTGTCGCCTACTAAATTATTAATTTGGGAGAGATCGAGAGCAGTTTTCATTGCTGCAATGTTTGCTAAAAAGGAGCTTCCCGGAGCGGTTCTTAATTGTTCTAAACTGCTGCGCGATTCCAGCGATGTTCCCAAGGCAGGCAGTGCAAAGTCTAAGCCAGCTAACAGTTCTAAATAATCTGAATCTGTGAAAGTGAAATCCGGGCGGTTCAACTGGTCTACAGAGATTTCGGCCTGAGTTAAGCCGGGAGGAGGAGCAGTTAACAAACCGCTTTGGCTGTGCTTGTCCAAGACCAGTAGTGGGTTGATAATCGGGTTAGTAAATGTTTGAAGAACTACTTTTCCGGGGAGAAAAGCTTCTCCTCCCAAACTAACAAAATCGCCGCTAACTATGTAATGAGTTACATTTTTTCCGGCACCGGCTTTTTGCTTAAATGAATTGACTGTAGTCTGAGCAACTCCCGGAGAATTGAAGGTGACAACATCTCCGATCGCAGATGTGAATTCAGTGGCGGCTAGTTGCGTTATGGCACCGCCCAAGCTGTGTCCGAGAAGGTCTGGTGGCAAGCGGCTGGGGTTTTTTGCTGTATCTTGACTGATTTGGGTCAGCCAATTTCCTAAAGCTTGTTTGTTGGCTTCAAATTGGTTGAAACCGGTGCCGCGCTTGTCTGTGTTGGCAAGATCGTCTACGGGCGAGTCGGTGCCGCGAAATACCAAAACAGGCGGTTTGTCTGGGGTGGTGGAAATTAAGCCGATCGCGTGAAATCCAGTTCCGGGATCGTCAAAGGTGCGATCGATTTTGTAGCCAGCAGCACTCAAGCCTGTTTGAACTAAAGTTTGAAACTGGGGCTGGTCATCTATGTAAGCAAGTTGCTTGGCTATAGTTTCGTAAGCGGCGGGGGAGGAGGGCATATTTTTTTATTTCCTGTCGTTTGATGGGGAATTAGTTTTTAAGCTACTTAATTAAGTTTACTGTAAACTTCGTTTATTGACCATATTAATTGGTCATTTTTATTGGCTTTTTAGGGGGAAATTGAGTGACATTTTTTAATACAAAAAAATACTCTCGCTACAAAACCTATGCGGGTTTCGCGCCACCAAAAATACAAATTTTGCTTGCCCTAAAGCTATACAAAATCTACCCTAGTAATATCGCTGGCAACTACGCCTCTGAGAGTAGCAAGAATTTCCCCAGTAATCGGGATAGTAATTAACGCTCCGTCAACACCTTGGGTTACTCTAACTTGAGGAAAAGTTAGACCCCGCGACAGTACAATTAAATCTTGACTATCTTGAAAATCTACAATCACATCGGCTCCGCCGCCGGATTCCAATACAAAGCGATCGCGCCCCGCGCCGCCTATTAAAAAATCGCTGCCAAACTCGCCGGAAATCAAATCATTTCCGTCGCCACCGTCCAAATAATCGCTATCTCTGCCGCCGTACAAGAAGTCGTCGCCAGCACCACCGGTGATGCTGTCGTTACCTCGATTGCCTCTGAGAGTATCGTTACCGCGGTTGCCGATAACTGTATCCTCTCCAGGGCCGCCAGTAGCAGTATTGTTGCGATCGTCCCCTGATAAATAATTCGGCTGTAATGGAGCTAAACCGTATTGCATTTGTCTGATTAACTGCACGAAAGAAAATTCTGGTGCTGTTCTCACACTCTCTGCGCCGCCTCTGGTTCTGATAGCTACTGACACATTGGGCAGGGCCAAATTCATCGCAGCGATAAACTCGTTAAAATCTGAGTCGTTGTTATAAGCAAACTCGCGACTGTTTAATTGTTCTACAGAAATTTGCCTCTGCAAAAAACCCACGGGCGGAGTAGTTAACAAATTTTCAGTTCGATGTTTTGCCAAAACAGTTAAGGGATTAATACTCGGATCGGTAAAACTTTGGATAAATACTTTACCCGGAATAAATGCTTCACCAAACAAGCTGACGAAATCTCCGCTGACAATGTAGTGAGTGACATTTTTGTTGCCGACTCTGCCGAGATTTCTCCGAAAACTGGTGAATGTACTCGCTGACACTCCCGGAGAGTTGAAAGTAAAGATATCGCCGGTCAGAGTTGTGTATTCTGTTGCTACAATTTGAGCGACTGCTCCGCCCCAACTGTGTCCGATGACATCGGGCAATAATTTGCTGGGGTTTTTACCAGTATTTTGACCGATTTCTGTGAGCCAATTTTTGATATTATCTTTGTTCTTTTCAAATTCAGGTAAACCAATGTCCCGCGAGTCGGAAAAGATAGCGTCGCCGTCGATAAAATCTGTACCTTTAAATACGAGTGCGGGCGGGTTTTCGGGATTGGAGGAACCGAAGCCGATCGCATAAAAGTTGGTTTCTGGGTCGTCGAATATGCGATCGATATAGTAGCCATTAGTATCTAGGAAGCGCGAAACTTCATTTTGCGCGCTCGGCTTTTGATTCAAAAAAACAATTGATTTAGCCAGAGCTTCATAAACAGCAGGCGAGGCACTCATAATATTATATTTTCTGTTTGTTGGTATTTGCGATCGCTCTCTTCTTGAGCTAATTGTCCAATGGCAGCCATTATAGCTGACAAGATTTGTATGGTACACTTGATAAGATCAACTCAAGAATTAAGTTTTTGCGGTTATGGGTATCATTCGTCAATACATTGCTCCATTAATAGCGGTATTAGTATTTTTCGCGGCTCTGGTAGCAGTCAGCGCTCGCATCTTTTTGCCTGGTGACATGGCTGCCCCGGCACCGATTGAGGAAGCGATCCCCCAAAAACAAGCGACAGCAGTCAATCCAATTTTCTTGGGGCTAAATTATGCCGCTCTCGGTGTCCGCTGAGCTGATGTCTGCTCAACTGATACCGGGTTACTGGCTGCGATCTGGATCGGGACTGGATTCGCGGGCAAAACTGGTAAAGTTTATGCACCGGACTTACCGAGAGCTTTACCCGGATGGGGATTTGGGACATTTGCCTCAAACTGTCGAGCAGTATTTTTCTAACCAGACGCCGGTTTGGTGGGTAGAGTGCCAGAAAAACACCCAGGAAGAGGCAGAAATTTTGCCCGTCCTTCCCTCGCAGTATCTCAATCCCCAATCTCAAGCCCAAAATCTGACATCGGTTGTCGGATGTTTGTGGTTGGGAAATGCGATCGACCAAACCACCGGAGAACGCTACGCTCACATTTTTTTGCTGTACGTAGCACCGGAACATCGCCGTTTAGGAGTCGGTGCAGCTTTAGTTATTCATGCTGAAAATTGGGCGCGGGAAAGGGGCGATCGGCAAATTGGTTTGCAAGTATTTCTGAGCAATCAGCCTGCGGTGAATCTCTATCAAAAATTAGGCTATCAAAGTCATTCCCTCTCAATGCTCAAATCCCTTTGAAATATAAATTATACTGGTTTGGAATCAGGGCTAAAGGGGAGCATCTCAATGAAAGCAGTTAAGCTAGAAATTGGAGTTTTAAGGCAGGAGGCAGGAGGCAGGAGGCAGGAGGAAAGAGGAAGAAGGAAGGAGCCAGAAGAAGTGTTTTTACAAATATGAGATGCTCCCGGCTAAAGTCCTGATTCATCCAAATTATGAGGACTGAAGTCCTCACTACTAACTTAAGTAACAGCAGAGATATTCGCTTGTAGTAAGGATTTTAGTCCTGATTCATCCAAATTATGAGGACTGAAGTCCTCGCTACCAACTTAGGTGACAGCAGAGGTATTTGTTTGTAGTAACTCATATGTTGCACAATTCTCAATTAGCCTTTTATGAACAGGCTTTCCGGCCTGTGAAGCGAGAAAATTTATCTGTTGTGGAACAGGCCGGAAAGCCTGTTGCTGACAATGGTGCAAGATCTTAGTAGTAAGGTACGGCGCGCGCACCCTACAATTATTGACTGCGGACTGAGTTGCTTAGGAGCATCCTCTGTGCGGTAAAGTTTTTTTATGAACAATAACGACTACCCCAACGCGCTTGATACTGACACGGAACTGGAAAGCCCTTTGGATCAATTTGACGAATCCGAACCCCCGCTGCCAGATCCCGAGGAAATGCTGCCTTTGCTGGAATCGCCGGAACCTCAGCACCGGATGATTGCGGCGCGGGCTTTTTGCGAACTGCAGGACGATCGAGCAATTTCGCATTTAATTAATTTGTTGAGAGACGGTTGCCCCTTGGTGCGGGTAAGCGCGGCCTATGCGTTGGGGCGAAATCCGAGTCCCGATGCTGTGGAACCGCTGATTCTTCAGCTTAACCGCGACTGGAACGGTTACGTTCGCAAAGGGGTAGTTTGGGCCCTGGGAAATTGCAGGGACCACCGCGCTTTGCCATCTTTAATTGATGCTTTGAAAACTGATATTTCGGCGGTGCGTTTGTGGGCGGCGAGTTCTCTGGGTCAAATGGCAAAAGTTGGTTACTATGTGGTGATTGCTGCGATTCCGCCGTTGATTGAAGCGCTGCGGCGGGATGCTGTGTCTGCTGTGCGAAGTAATTCCGCTTGGGCGATCGGGCAACTGGCGCGGGAATTGCCGAATAATGTAGTGTACGCTGGGGCGATCGATGCTCTGATTGAAGCTTTAGAAGAAGATGAAGATATGGGCGTGCGGGAAGATGCTAAATCTTCACTTTTGCGAGTGGGCGACCCGCGCGGATTGCAGATAATTGAAGACTTAGAAATGGAAGGAATTTTGTGATATAATTACTATCATTAAATACCTTTACTAATTACTAATTATGGAGTTCATCAACCCTAAGACGGATTTTGGCTTCAAAAAAATCTTTGCTTCGCCCCAAAGCAAAGAAGTTTTGATGAGCTTTCTCAATGCTATGCTCTACAACGGAGAGCCAACAATTACAGACTTAGAAATCATCGATCCCTACGCCGCGCCGGCGATTACTGGGTTAAAAGATAGTTACCTGGATGTCAAAGCAAAAATTACAGGTGACAAAACTGTAATTATTGAAATGCAGGTGATCAATGTAGAAGCTTTTACTAAGCGGGTCATCTATAATGCCGCCAAAACCTACGCAACTCAACTCAAACCGAGAGAAGGCTACTCAAAATTAAATCCTCTCATCGCTCTCACGATTACCGATTTTATCCTGTTTGAAAATACCGAAAAATTCCTGTCACATTTTGTCTTCAAAGAAGTCGAAGAAAACTTCGAGTATTATCGAGAAATAGAGTTAGTGTTTCTCGAACTCCCCAAGTTTCATAAAAAATTAGAAGAAGTTGAAAATCTGATTCAAAGCTGGGTTTATTTTATCAAGAATGCTCCCGAATTGGAGGAAATACCGGATGTATTGGCATCAGTACCCGAAATTCAAACAGCTTTTAATATCGCTAACAGGTCTAATTTAAACCTTGACGAATTAGAAGCATTAGAAAAGCGGGAAATGTTCTTTGAAGACCAACGCGGTGCTGTTATCAAAGGGATGCAAGAAGGTCGCCAAGAAGGTCGCCAAGAAGGTCGCCAAGAAGGTCGCCAAGAAGGTCTAATTGAGGGGCAAACAGCATTAATCTTGCGTCAGATCGCGCGGCGTACTGGCGAAATCCCACCAGAAATTAAAACTCGCATCCAGCAGTTATCTCCCGAACAATTAGATAATTTAGGAGAAATTTTGCTAGATTTTACCAGTCAAGAGGATTTGATAGCTTGGTTGGAATCAGCTTCAGCATGAATTTATAACTTTTGCACTCCTGATACTAAATCCGGCTTTAATACCCCCTTCATTCTTTCTTCGCCGCAGGCGGGCTGTGTTTGTTTAGTAGCGGTTTCAACCGCCGAGTTTCTAATCTAATAGGTCGGGTTCGCGGCGCACAATCATGTCATAAAGCGGTTGAAAACTAAACCATCCCATGCGGTGAGACCCTACTTGCTGCTGTGTTAAACGAGCACATTCTGGCTTGATGAGAATGGGTTTTCCCGCGGCTTCGGCCATTAACTGCGCTTGACAAGAACGTTCCATTGCAATAAACCACCAAGCCGCTTCATCTACTGTTTGACCTACTGTTAACAGTCCGTGATTTTGTAAAATAATAGCTTTTTTCTCACCTAAAGTTTTGGCGATGCGTTTAGCTTCTTCGATTTCCAAAACAACTCCGGTGTAATCGTCAAATAAAGCTTGGTCTTCATAAAAAGAACAAGCATCTTGCGTCAGCGGGTCAAGCAGGCGGCCCAAACTCGACCAACTTTTGCCGTAGGGAGAATGAGCGTGGGCTGCTGCGATTACGTCGGGGCGGGCGCTGTGCACTTGGGAATGAATGGCAAATGCTGCTTCGTTTACGGGTTTATTTCCTTCAACAACTTCGCCTTTGTGGTTGACTAAAATTAGGTCGCTGACTCGAATTAAACTAAAGTGCATTCCAAAAGAATTGACCCAGAAATGGTCGAGGTGTTCGGGGTCGCGGACTGTGATGTGTCCGGCAATTCCTTCGCTGAATCCGAAGCGGGCAAATAATCGGAATGCGGCGGCTAAACGTTGTTTGCGGTGGCGGCGTTCTTCTTCAACTGAGTTGAATGTCGGGGGCTGAAAAGTGACTTTTGGGATTTTTATTGCGACCATATATTTTATTTTGTAATGGGAATGCGTATTTGCTAATTGTGGGGCAGGCATCTTGCCTGTCCTACTGACTGGCGACTTCACTAAGGCGCAAACCTGCGATGTTTTTGCAGTCAAAGGTGGCGTTGTTGCCGGGGCGACGTTCTATTAATTCGAGAATTTGTCCGGCGGGGTTTTGCAGAAACCACTGGGTTAATGAGCCGGAGTTTAGAGGATGCTCTGATAGCGGTTTAAAGTTTTTATTTTGCCATATCTTAGCAGCATTCTGCACGTTTTCAACTCGAATCGCGACGTGGTGAACGGCTTCTAATCCTCTTTCTTGCTGGAAGCGGTCTGTTTGGTCGCCCGGTGCGTGGGGCGCATCTAATACTACTAAGCCGCCCGCTGGCATTAATAAGGTCATTAAATGCAGCCACAAGTCGGAGGGAACATTAATGTTTTCCGCACAAAAGTTAATCGGGAACAAGTCGGGGCCTTCAACTGTTTTGGCGCCGAAGGGGTAAAAAGATTTGGCGTAGTTTTCGAGTTCGGTGCGGCTAGGGAATGTGAGGACAAAGTGGTCGATCGCAACTTGTTCGCCGTACAGGTGTGTTTCAAACGTCCAGGCTGTTAAAAATTCGGGAGTGATAAATTTGGGGTTGAGTTCCAGCAAGCCATTTTTTTCGATGAAAGGTGAGTCAAAATGGCTGTCAGTGTGGTTCGGGAATTTTAAGGTTTTCAGCTTAAAGTTTTTCATGTGTTTGACCCCGATATTGAAGGTGGCAAAACTGCAAATTTCTTCTACAGGCTCAACAGCACTCACATTTTGTGCCTCTTAATTCAAAAATAACACAAAATTTAATACTGGCAAGCAGAAGGCCCGATCGCAACTCCCAAACCTTTATATAGCTAGTATCCCGCAATCTAAAATCTAAAATCTAAAATCGGATGGTTTGCCGATCGCGTTCCCGGCCAACCACGCCGTAGTCCAAGCACTTTGGAAATTGAAACCGCCCGTCACGCCGTCGATATCCAAGATTTCGCCCGCAAAGAAAAGTCCCGGACACCGGCGGCTTTCCATTGTCTTGAAATCGACTTCTTTGAGGTTGACACCGCCGCAGGTGACGAACTCTTCTTTAAATGCGCCTTTTCCGGCAATCTGATATTCGCCTTGAACGAGTTCTAGCAGGAGGCGATCGAGGGTTTTGTTAGATAAGTCAGCCCAGCGTTTTTGGTCGTCAATGCCGATCGAACTTGTCAAACGTTCCCACAGGCGGCGCGGCACCGGAAACGGACAGCTAGAGACAATCAATCGGTGCGACAACTGCGACTTAACCGCTAGCAGTTGCTGCCGCAAAACTTCCGCATTGTACTGGGGAAGCCAATTAATCAGCACAGAGGTTTTATAATGGCGATCGTGCAAAAATCTCGCACCCCAAGCCGAAAGTTTGAGGACAGCAGGCCCGCTCAAACCCCAGTGAGTAATTAGCAAAGGCCCGCTTTGTTCTAATTTAGCTCCCGGCAATTTCACCTTAGCATTAGGAACCGAAATTCCGGCTAAATCTTTGATTCTGCTGTCGGAAATATTAAAAGTAAATAGAGAAGGAACGGGCAGTTCTACAGTATTACCTAACTCTTTTGCCCACTTATAACCCGACGGATTGCTGCCTGTAGCGAGAAGAATGCGATCGCACTTAAAACTCTCCCCCGACTTCAACTCAATTTCAAATGTAGGGGCGGTGCCCCCGTGCCCGCCCAAACCCTGTTCGCCCTCTGCGTTATTCCCGGTTAATTTCCTTACAGAAACTACTGCATCGCCAGTGCGAATTTTCACGCCTGCATCCTCAGCAGCCCGGATCAAACAGTTAACAATTGTCCCCGAATCGTCTGTGATCGGAAACATTCGCCCGTCTTCTTCGGTTTTCAACTTCACACCGTGACCGGCAAACCATTCTACAGTATCGCGCGGTTGAAATCGAGTAAAAGCACCGCGCAGAGCTTTCCCTCCTCTGGGGTAATTCTGCACTAAAACACCGGCGTCAAAACAAGCGTGAGTCACATTGCAGCGCCCGCCGCCAGAGATGCGAACTTTTGCCAGGAGTTGCCGGCCAGCTTCTAGTAAAGTGACGCGGGCCTGCGGGTAGGTTTTGGCACAGGTAATTGCACTAAAAAAACCCGCAGCACCGCCGCCGATGACTGTAATTTTAAGGATTCGATCGGACAAATTTTTTCTCGCTTATTCTGGTTCAAAATCGGATTTTGCCGCCCCGCAAGTGGGACAAACCCAATCGTCGGGGATATCTTCAAAGGGTGTACCGGGAGCTATGCCTCCGTCGGGGTCGCCTAGTTCTGGATCGTAGACGTAATTGCAAACTGTACAAACGTATTTTTGCATTTGCTTAACTCAATTTTCTATTGTAAGCCTATAGATTGTACTTGACAACGCAACCTAGTGCAATACCAATTTCAAACAGTAATGAGACTTTCCGTAATTCCCAAGTTTTTACGAATTAATATCGTTTCCGGTAGTATCGGAATTATTAGCCAAAATTAGGACACGGCAGTGCCGTGTCCCTACAATATTATTTTCGGTAGGGACACGGCATTGCCGTGTCCTCTATATCATGTATGAGTGCAACCGGAATTGATATAAGTTTTGCACTTCAAATCTAAAATCTAAAATCTAAAATCGTCAAAGCCTCCAAAACCGCAGTTCTAGAGGCTTGATTGTATTTTTTATTAGTTTGCTGCGATCGGGAAACTAGACTTTCGCTAAAGGCTTAGTCCAAACGCCGTTTTCATCTTCTTCGTACTGCTGGTGAATGGCATTCCAAGCGGTGTGTTCGGCTTGTATCGAGTCGTTGCTTTCATCAAATGCGGCGTTGTAAGATTCCATAAAGGTTTTTTGAGCGGCTTCCGACAGGTGCGATCGCACTTCTGGAGATAAGTCTGCCGGACTGTTGCAGCGACCTTTAACGGCGCGCGGCAGCGTCATTTCGCTAACTGAAACTTCTTCGCCACCTGCACTTTCTAGCAAGAGTTGAAATTCGCCCGATTTATCTGCGGGAACTTCTGCCATCACGAGAAATTCGCCAGCTTCAACGCGGGTTTGATAGATGGTTGCTTTGTCTTCGGGCATTCCCAAAGCGACTAAAGCGGAAACTAGACCCGCACCGGCAGAACCTGCGATCGCGCCGCTAGCTGCACCCAACAGTACCGCACCCAGCGGGCCTGCCGATACTACTGCACCGACAAAGGGAATAAACAGCACGCCGACGCCTGTTAGCAAACCCAAAAAAGAACCGAATAAGGAACCAAAAATCGCCCCGCTTCGCAGACCGCCTAATATCACATCTTTTTTAGTAATAAAGCCGGCAATTTTAGTTTTAGATTGAAAGTTTTTTCCCATTACTGAGATGTGGTCGCGGGAAACTCCGCGATCGAGCAACCGCCGAATTACGCCGTCTAATTGTTCTTCTTCCTTAAATACGGCTGAAACTGTGCGTTCGGCTAAATATTCCTCGGTCATTGTTCCTCCTTGATGGTTTTTCGATTGGTTGTGCTGTTTTTCAGTATAGGAGGACACCGCAGGGCGATCGCATCGACCGCGAGATAGAGGTCGATCGACTGTGGCTAGATTGAGTCTATATCAAAGGAGTTAAAGAGGCTGGTAGTTTCCGGTGCGATCGGTTATTTCAAGCTTTTATTCATCTCTAATGTACTCAGCTAAAAATACCAATTGATTTATCATTTCTTCGGCTGACTTAGCAGCAATCAAGTTGAAAAACTCCCGCAACTGATCGCCAATCGAGTACCGCTGTTGCACTCCCATAATAATTCCAGCATGACCGATATCTTGGGCAATAAAGGTACTGTGCAAACGACAAAAATCTTTAGTGTTGAAACTGTATATGGCACGCCCTTGCTCCGCTGCCCAGATCAGTTGTTCCTCATCTGAACAGCTAAGCTTGTTAGCGTCCGAGGTAGTTATCACGTCTACACCAGAAGTTCGCAGAGCGAGTATCAGCGAGCGTTGGAGAATATCCTCATCCATGTATAAACAAATTCGGCTCACGATAGCTTACCTGCCATATATTCTGCTTCCAAACGGTCATACTCTTCGTAGTAAGCTGCTATTTCGGCGTCCGTTGCTTCCTTGTTCGCGTAATAGTAAGTGAGTGCTGCATAAATTTGTGCTAAAGTCAAATGCGGTATTTCATCAATGATTTGCTGTGGAGTCATCCCGCCATTAAAATCAATAGCAATATTCTGTACCGTAATTCTAGTTCCTGCAATTCGCGGGCGACCACCGCAAGTTCCCGGCGTGCGGACAATTAGCGTTCCAATATCAACGGCAGTTGTCATATTTACCTCGATTGAGTTAACTTTATCCTATTGTAACGCAGCTTCATTTCTACCCGATCGCATTTAACAAGGTTAATCAATGCCACTAGCACCCCTGTTTCCTGTCGTTCATCCCATTCTCAAATCTGCTTTTCCCAGATGTTTGTGGACGGGAGATATCAACAGCCGAGAAATCGCCCTCACATTTGACGACGGGCCGCACCGAGAGCACACACCTCAACTGTTAAAAATTTTAGATAAATACGACATCAAAGCTAGTTTTTTCTGGCTGGGATTTTGCGTTGACAGGCATCCAGAAACGGCTAAAGAAGTGTACGATCGCGGACACTGGATCGGCCTCCACGGCTACCAGCATATATCGTTTCCCAAACTCAAAACCCACGAACTCAAACAAAGTTTAGAAGACACGCAAAAAGCAATTGCCAAAGCTTGCGATTTAGACCCAAAATTAATCCTCGATGTGCGGCCGCCGAACGGCATTTTTACGCCGCGAACATTAGAGTTATTGCAACAGTGGGAATATCGCCCCGTAATGTGGAGTGTTGTCCCGGAAGATTGGGTGCGGCCGGGGGTGATGAAAGTTATTAGTCGCGTCGTCCAGCAAACAGAAAACGGATCTATTATTGTACTGCACGACGGCTATTGCGGCGGTGAAGATGTTGCAGCTTCGGCTGAAAAAATAATTCCGTTGCTTTTGTATAAAGGTTACAAATTTGTGACAGTCGATCGACTTTGGCAACAAATTTCTGCATGATGGCGTCAGTGCGATCGCTCCTGGGAACCCAAAAATCTGGTTTTTAACGGATATTAAGGGGTTTCAGCACGTATTGCGATCGAAAAACCCAGTTTCTGTCCAAAGGTTCAATTTAGGAAAGAGGACGCGAAGATGACACTAAAAGCAGACACTTTTTATGACCCGCCGCGCTTGGTAGGAGACAACACATCGGAAAATATTACGCTTTCTGTGGGACAACTTCTTAATTTTCCTGGGGGAGGCTGGTTATTGGGCGGAGAAGATACTGTAATAGGTTCCTCAAGTGCGGAATTAATTCTGGGAAATGAAGGCAACGATCGCATTTTTGGCAATGACGGCAACGATTCGCTTTATGGCGGCAAAGGTGACGATTCACTGTTAGGAGAAAATGGTGATGACTTACTCATAGGCGAATTAGATAACGATACTCTGATCGGTTTAACTGGCGACGATCTTTTGCGGGGAGGCAAAGGTAATGATGCCCTGCTTGGCGGCTTCGGCAACGATACTCTTAATGGCGATATTGGCGTAGATACTCTTACCGGAAACGAGGGCAATGATGTTTTTGTCCTCACAAATAAACTCGGCGGTTCTACTGTCGATTTAGCAGATACCATTACTGATTTTGACAAGGGCAAGGATAAAATTGCCTTAGCCGGCGGGCTGCTATTTGAAAATCTCAGAATTTTGCCCGACACTCAAAATCCAAATAATACTGTAATTCAGCAAGATACAGGGGAGTTTTTGGCAGTTTTAAAAGATGTTAGCAGTAGCAGTTTAGAGCGATCGAACTTTATCGTTCCCGGTACGCTAGCTTTTAGCACCAATGATTTCATCACCAATGAAAGCAGTGTTTCCAAAACTGTCACCGTGACTCGCACGGACGGCAGTGATACAGCTATCAGTGCCACCGTTACGCTGGATTATTTCGAGCCACTTGATGGGACAAGCCTGCGCCCCTCACACTTAAATACTGCCTTTTTTCCAGTCAAGTTAGGTACTGTCAATTTTGCTGCTGGAGATACTACGCCTAAAACGATTAATATTCCTTTAATTGATGATGGGATTCGTCATTATCCTCGATCGGCTTTGCTGACATTAACCGAACCTACAGGCATCACGAATATTAGCACGCAGAATATAACTAAATTAAAAGTTCTAGAGGATAGCAACCCACCCTCTCCGATCCAAACTTTTTCTGGTGGCCAATCTATCGAATCGATCGCAGCCGATGGCAATCTACTGCTCATTGGAAAGAGAGGTAGCGATCCAAGAAGTCCCGGAGGAGATCCTAGTTTGTTGGATACCAATACGGGGAAATATGTGCAAAATTTTGAATTTCCTGCAAATGATCTTGATTTTAGGTTTGGTTTTGGTCGTAACGTCGCTTTAGCCGATAACAAAGCTTTGATTTCATCCAGTAAACAATCATATTTGTTTGATGCGAACACAGGTGCTTTATTGCAAAGCTTCAGCAGAGGCGCTGGTCAATTAGTAGATATTAGTCGTAGCATAACTAGAAAACTTGCCTTTGTTGGTAACAACGTTCTGATTTCTCCCGACCCAGACGTAGATTTCAGATATCAAAAAGTTGCTCCTGCATACCTGTTTGACTCGAATACAGGCGCGCTACTGCAAAGCTTTTTCAGCCCCATCCCCAGAAATCTATTTCCAGTTGAATATGCCACTGCTGTCGGTAACAAAGTTGCGATCGCAGCATCATCAACACAACCGTCAGAAACATCGATTAATCCAGCAGTTTATTTGTTCGACAGCATCACAGGTGAACTCCTCCAGACTTTGCCAAGCCCAGATACTGCCGACAATAGCGCTACTTATGGCACTGCAATGGTAGCAGTTGGCAATGATATTCTCGTCGGAGCAGCATTTGCCGATCGCGGTAGGGGCGCAGCGTACCTGTTTGACGGCAATACAGGCTCATTAATCCGCAAGTTTGCTAACCCAAACCCTCCCGATTTCAACTTATACACCAACGATGGTTTTGGAGGTAGCTTAGCAGTCATAGGCAATGACATTTTGATTGGAGCAGAGTCTTATGAGTCTCAAGGCGCTGTATATCGCTTTAACAATACCACAGGGAAGCTCATTGAGACTTATTTGGGTAAAGTTCCGCCAGGAGGAGGATTCGGTGAATTTTTGGGTCAACCTGCAAAAGTTCGTTCCTTTGGTGAGCAAATCGCGATCGTAGGTGACAAAGTTGCGATTACCCAGGTGATTCCGCGCTTCCGTTCATACGAGAGTATAGTTTCTCTGTTTTAGTAAGGGCAGTCAGAAACTAAGTTTCTTTAATCTGAGTGCACAAGTCCTGTAGGTTTTGATATATTGGCGAATTATGAGGAGAATGCTGTATGGTTCGATCGCACAGATGGCAAGCTATCACCGGTTTACTGGTAGCCCTGGGGATAATCATCGGGAATTTAGTGTTTCCGGGCCTGAATGTAGCGCCGGCATTTGCTGAACCCAAATTTAAGGATGTTAACGACCATTGGGCGCAAGCTTGCATTGAGGAGTTAGCAGAGAAAAAAATCATCAGCGGCTACTACGAAGACGGCACTTTTCGCCCGAATCGCCCAGTCAGCCGCGCTGAGTTTGCGGCGATGGTTCGGAGGGCTTTTCCCGATGCGAAAACCGTCCGCAATCCGATCGACTTTGCAGATATTCCTACAAATTACTGGGGTTTTAAAGCAATTCGAGAAGCTTATCAAACAGGTTTTATGTCTGGATACAGCGGGAGTATCTTTAACCCCACTTTGAATATTACCCGCTGGCAGGCTTTGGTAGCTTTAAGCAGCGGCTTGAAATATACACCTGCGGGGTCGGCGGCTGAGATTTTGGATGCGACTTTTGAAGATGCGCGGGATATTCCCGAACTAGCCAGAAGTGCGATCGCCGCCGCCGCAGAAAAACAACTCGTGGTCAATTATCCCGCCGTCAAACAGCTAGAACCTACGCGCAATGCTACTCGCGCCGAAGTAGCAACTTTCCTGTGTCAAGCAATTGCCAAACCCGGCCAAACTGCCTTAGTTCCTGCCCAATATATCGCCCAAGTTCCGGCGAATATCGGCCCGCCGAGAACAACAGAAATTTCGGAAGCGGGGAAAGTTCGGGCGGAAGTTTCTTTCGTAAAAGAAGCAGAAAATGCTAAAAATCTCCGCATCAGAATTATCCGCGACGGTAAAAGTTTATTAGAAGAACCAGTGCTGATTCCGACTCGTTCTCTAGTAGATAACCCCGACCAAAGAGCCAGCGAGGAAATATCAGAAGGACGTTTTTTATCGCTAAGAATCCGTGATTTAGACGGCGACAATGAACCGGAAGTGCTGGCAGATTTAGTGTCAACCAAAAGCGGCGTCCGCTGCTGCAATTATTCGTTTATTTACCGCTATGATTCTGGAGCTAACAAATACACTCATATCAAGCATTTCTGGGGCAATGTGAGTTACGAAATTGTCGATTTTGGCAAAAATGATATCCCAGAGTTCAAGAGTCAGGACGGCAGATTTTCCGAGGCTTTTACAAATTACGCTGATTCTCGCTTTCCGCTGCAAGTTTGGCAGTACCGCGCCGGAAAAATGCAAGATGTTAGCAAACAGTATCCGGTGGAAGTATACACGAATTCTGCTGAGCTTTGGCTGGAATCTAACAAGCGTCTGAGTGAAAATGGGGAGGCGAAAGGCGTATTGGCGGCCTTCGTGGCAACCAAGTATGTCATGGGCCAGGAGGCGGAAGGTTGGCAGTTGTTGGAGAGGATTTATCAAGGGCGCGATCGCACTCAATTCTTTGGGAAGTTGCGGGAGTTTTTAGTGAGTACGGGTTATGCGAGTAAGTAGATTTGGAGGTTTTTAACCGCAGATGAACGCGGACAAACGTTGATAATATCTGTAGGGGCGGGTTTTACGAATAATATCTAATTCCTACTAACAATATTACTAAACCCGCCCCCATACAACAGATAACCCACGTCAACTATTCATCAAATTTATCGTCACATATTAATTTGTTTAAATAAAGTAAATTACTAACAACTTGTGAAGAAATACCAAAAATTGTTGCTTTTTGAAGCGCTAAGCTAAAATAAATATAAAATATCATAAATTTAATCACTGAAAATGGTATATCCATCTGCACCTTGGCATCTGCAAGGTTATGCTGTTCAGACTTTACAATTGGTAGATGTGGCACGAGTGCGCCCCTTGGTTCCCTCTGATTTAGAAATTGTCTCTTTATTGCCAGGAAAAACCCTAGCTGGCATTTATATATCCTCCTACGGGTTGGGTTCGGTGATGGAGTACAATGAGTTAATTGTAGTTAGCGCGATCGCCAATTATGCCGGAGAATGGGGCGCTTGGATTTCTCACATTTATGTAGACAACCCTAACTCGGTAGCCGGCGGACGCGAAATTTGGGGACTTCCTAAAGAATTAGCGCAATTTAGTTGGGAAGGTAGCCATTCGGTAAAGGCAGCACCGCTAGGCTACCGCGTCACAGTTAGCCAAGGAAACCGTCAACTGTGCAGTCTCAATTACAGCAAGCAAACTTTAGCTTTACCCCTGTCTTTGAGCGGAAATGTTTTCAGCGCTGACCGCAGCAATTTGCTGTTGTTTAAAGGAGAATTTAAATCTCGAATCGGCTTGATTAGAGGCGAATTAGAAATACCTGAAGAGAGTCATTTTGCCCATTTAAACTTAGGTCAGCCCTTGCTAACAGTTGCCTGCGAAGATATGCGTTTAATTGCAGGTGCACCGGAAGTTGTGGGGAACATAACTGCTGAATTCAGTTATTAGCGCTAAAATTTGCGTACATTATAGGAGGAAAGTTCCAATGAGCGATCTTGGTTTTACCCACATTGCACTGTCAGTTAGCGATGTAGACAAAAGCATCTCGTTTTACGCGAAGTACGCCGGCTTCAAAGTGGTTCACCGCCGGGTAGATCCAATTACATCATTAGATGTTGCTTGGATTTGTGATTTGATTCAACCGTTCGTCATTGTGCTAATTAAAGCACGATTAGTGAATGGCAAACTTTTGCCAGATTCCCATCTGGGCGTCGCCTGCGAAAGTCGTGAAAAAGTCGATCGGCTTTGCAGTGAGGCTGAGTCAGAAGGGCTTTTATTGAACGGCCCGAATGACTCGGAACCTCCTGTCGGTTACTGGGCTTATCTCCGAGACCCGGACGGTCATACGCTGGAAATTTCCTACGGTCAGGAAGTTAGCTCGCTGTTAGAAAACTTATTAGCGCAGGCAAAGTTATGAGGTCAGCCATTAAGTTTTCTAGACAGGATTTACGCAAAGCCTATGTGTCATGCTGAGTGAAACGCAGTGCAACGAAGCATCTGTAATATTCTTCGCAACGTTTATGAATGACAGCATTAGGTTGAAATGCGTCCAGGATTGCTAGATTGAGCAACCCCAGCTAATTTAAGCACAAATTAACTGGGGCTGCGGGCAATTAATTCGCTGAGTAATTACTAATCTTTTTAAATGCCAGCCCCCGGAGCGGCTTCAGCACCCATTTCTAAAATTGTACCGCGAAGAAAATCAATTTGCTGCTGGAAATCCATGCCCTCAATCTTTCCTAGTAAAGCTTTTCCTGCTTCGGGCAGTTGATAGTCTGGAGGCACAGGAATAATAGTTCCTTCGTCCATTCCTACTGCTAGGAAATACCAAAAAGCCAGCTTGGTTTCAGGACTCATCGAGCCGTACATCCGGCTGAGTTCTGTATTGGCTTTTGAGGCAATGTCGCGCATTACTTGTAGTTGTTCTGGGTGGGGCAGCGGCTTGACTTGCTCGAACAAACCCTGAGCGATTTCCGAACCGGAAGCACCGGGAGCCGCTGGCGTTATTGACTTGCCCATTTGGGTGTAAACAAACCACAGCAAACCTAATTGGTCGTCTACACTCAACTTCTTAATATCTGCTTTTCCTTGGTCGTAAGCGCTGGTAGTAGTAAATGTCATTCAAGCCTCCAAAATAATATCTATTGCTCAGTTTTCTTCTTTTTTAGAAAACTTTTGTTTGCTACTTAGTTAAAGTACCTAATAAATAGTGAGGCTAGAATCTTGCTTAAGACAGAGATGGTTCCCAACATAAGTTCGGGGAGTAAATACACCAAAATTGGAAAAATTTGCAACCAAAGGATGAGGCAAATTTGACAAAATTGTTGTTATCGGAACTCATGATTAGCATTGTTTAGCCGATCGACGATCGCCTATAATCGCAACAGACCTGTATTGAGGTGGCTGTTATGTCGATCGCAACTGCAAAACGCTTCACCATAGCGGAATATCATCGCCTCACAGAACTGGGGTTCTTTGGTGAGGACGATCGAGTTGAGTTAATCAAGGGAGAACTTGTCAACATGGCTGCTAAAGGTACCCCTCACTCGGTTTGCGAGACACGCTTGGAACGCGAGTTATTTAAGCTGCTGGGAGAAAGGGCGACACTGCGGGGACAACAACCGATTATTCTGCCTGATGACAGCGAACCAGAACCCGATCGTGCGATCGTGCACAATCGCCCTGATGACTATCTATCCTCTCACCCCTGTCCAGGGGATATACTGTTGCTGATTGAGATTGCAGATTCTTCTTTGAGTTACGACAAACAGGTTAAGCTCCCCCTTTATGCTGAAGCCGGAATCTCTAACTATTGGATATTTAATTTATCACAAACTTGCTTGGAATGTTACAGCGAGCCGTATCAGAATGCCCCTGGCCAATTTGGTTATCGCAGGACGCTAATTTTTCTGCCCAACGAGTCTGTTAATCTGCCTTATTTTCACGACTTGGCGCTCGATTTATCGAGAGTGTTTCCGCCAACTATAGAATCCTGAAGGACTCTGATATTATTCCAAAGAAAATAGGCTGGCAAACAGCCAGCCTAGAATCAGGAGAATTTTATTTCAAACTCGTTGAAAATCTAGCTAAACAAACCAGAAATACCGTTGACTGCTATTGCTCCAGCTAAAGCGGAAACAACCACAGAAGTCAGAGCCGTACCGAACAGCCACCAAGCTGCGGCTGCTGCCGCTTCGCGCGCATCTTCGGCTTGCTGCTTGGCCTTGTTTTTGAGCTGTTTGATGCGTTTTTTGGCTTCAGATTGCAGGCGTTCCGAGCGCAATAAAACGCTGTCCCGGGCTCCTTCCATTTGGTCAACAATTCGGTGAGCCTCTGTCTCGGAAATATCGGAACGAGAACTCAGCAGGGCAACTAAAGTACCGCGATCGAACTCACCTAAACGCTCTTTAATCGCGTCAAATCCGGCCTGCGGGTCGTCAAACACTTTGCGGAAGTCCCGCTTGATGCCTTCGTAGTTGAGCTCTGGTCGATCGAGCGAATTAAGGTAATCCCGGATTTTCCCGAAAATACCATCCATTGCTGACTGAAACTTGTCCTGAACCATTTGAACTTGTTCGACAATTTGGTTGCGGACAGATTCAATTTGGTCGGCAATTTGGTTAGCTTCCTCTTCCGAGATGTCTTCCCGCTGCGACAACAATGCTACCAGAGTCGATCGGTCAAAATGCTTCACGCGATCGCCCAAACTTTGCATCCCCATTCCCGGCTCGCTAAACAGCAACTGCAAATCGCGTTTGATGCCTTCAGGATTGAGTTCTTCCTTGTCCGTATTCCGCAAGTAATTTTCCAAACTTCCTTGGAAATCCCGGACTGTTTTTTGAGCGCGAGATGCCAAGCGGCGGGGCGATTTCACGATGCTGCGAATCGAATCTTGCACGCGATCGATCGTCCGATCGATCTGTTCTTCGCTCAAATCTTCCCGCTGCGAAAGCAGCTTGACTAAAGTTTCGCGATCGACCTGAGAAAGTCTTTCCCGAAGTGCCAAAGCACCCTCTTTCGGATTTTCAAACAATTTAGTCAAATCCCGATTGATGCCTTCTGGATCGAGTTCTTCCAGGTTGGTATTCCGCAGGTATTCGCCAATTTTTGCAGTAACTTCCTCGTACTGCTGCTTAGCTTTATCTGCCACTATTTGCGGCGCGTGGATAATGTTGTCGCGCACAGATTCGATCCGGTCGATCGCCTGATTGATCTGTTCTTCGCTGAGGTCTTGGCGCTGTGACAGCAACTGCACCAGCGTATCGCGATCGAATTGAGACAAGCGTTCTCTCAGCGCTTTAAATCCGGCTTCCGGGTCGTTTAACAGCGTTTGAAACTCGCGCTCGATCGCTTCTGGATTGAGTTCTTCCTTATTAGTATTGCGGAGATAGTCTTCTACCTTTTGCCGCAATTCTTGGGCTTTCGATTGCGCTTGCTCTTGCAATTCTTGAGCTCTTGAAATCACGCGATCGCGCGAACTTTCGAGCCGCCCGATTAACTGATCGGCTTCCTCTGGACTGAAATCTTCCCGCTGACCCAGCAACTGCACCAAAGTATCGCGGTTAAACTGCGACAGGCGATCGCGCAAAGCCTCAAAACCAGCATCCCGGTCTTCCAAAAGCGCTTGGAAATCCCGTTCAATACCTTCAGGATTCAATTCCTCCTTGCCGGTCGATCGCAAATAATTTTCAATCCGGCTGCGTAAATCTTGAGACTGCTCATCACCAGCAGCATCTCGCACAATTTCCAACACTTCTTGGCGGACACCTTCAAGCTGTTCGGCAATTTCCGTCACCTGTTCCGGAGCAAACCCCTCGCGGCGGCCCAGAATCCCTACAAAATAATCGGGATTAAACATCTCTAACTGGCGCAAAACAGCCCCAGGAGAGGCTTCCGGGTCGTAAATAACATCCCTAAATTCCTGCTTGATTGTCTCCCGGTTGAGATGCCACGGCTGGGCATTCATCAAGTAATTTTCCACATCAGCCTTAGCTGTATTGAAAGGCAGCGCAGGCAATTTGTCGCCCACCTGAGAAGCAAAAGATTTAGCTTTTTGAGTCCCTTGTGCTGTCAGTTGTTGTAACTGACCGGAGATTTTTTCAACATCCAAATCCGACAAATCCGTCCGCGACAAAACAGTGCCCACAAGAGCTTCGACACCCAACTGCATCGCTCGCTTCATGCCGCTGCTGGATTCCGATTTGTTTTCCCGACTTTCCAGAATTTGAGACAGCTTGGCGTTTAGTTCGTCAGACTTCAGCAAATCAGGAGCCGCAAACTTGAGAAAATCAACCAACTCTAAATTCGGGTCTTTCTGCTCTTGCTGCTTGCCGAAAGTTTGCTTCCAAACGCCTTCGAGTTGGTCAACAATTTGATTTATTTCCTCTTGAGAAAAGTCGGTGCGACTCTTAACTAAATCCACAAAAGTCTGGCGGTTAACATTCTTGAGAACGTCGGTTCCCGCAAGAGATTTGATATCGGCATCGCCCAGCAACTTTTCAAATTGACCGCGAATTTCCTTGACATCTAACTTCGGCAACTGCAAAGAACCCACATAATCTTGCAGTGTTTCGCGAATGCTATCCGGGTCTACCGCCGAACTCAATTCGCGGCGGACAGCGGCAACAGATGCCTCTACAGTGTTGACCATTTGGTCGCTGGCCATCTTGCCGCCGATCGCAGCACCAGCAGTACCCATGACCCCTTGAACGCCTGAAAAAGCAGTTTTTATCAAGGAACCGATCATAGAACCGACGGCGCTAGAACCGAGCCACACCAGCGTTAAAAAGTACGCCGACCAAATGACTACACCAATAATTGCCGCTCCGTCTACCGAGGCAATTGAAGTTAGTTTGACTGCCAGAAAACAAGCCAAAAATAAAGCCAGGTTAACGGTGACTAAAATCCAACCCCCGACTAGACCTTCAGTCTTGCGAACTTTTGTCCCCAAACTTTCAGATTCATCATCGTCATCGTCGGGTAAAGCCTCGTCCCAATTTGAGATTTTGGCGGCGATCGAGAAATTTGTTAACAGGAATTGGAAGCCGAAAGCCATAATGACTCCGGCGATTAATGCCACGAAAAACTGCGGGCTTAAAAACATCAGCCCTCCGATATCGGGGTGGTCAAATCGCGCATCTATTTCTACTGGCATTTGGGCAATATTGAATTTGGGACTGTACAGCGACATTAATAACTCGCTTTCAAACATAAATTACCTCCTAATTTTTGATGCCTAACTCGGCATAGCGAAAATTATCCCCAACTTGTTTATAGGGGATTTTGTAATCTTTAGATGATGGTTTGTTTTGGTTCGGCTTTATCTTACGGAAAGCCTTATTAGTGAAATTGAGATGAGTAGTAAATCAGTTCTCTAGTTATCTCATCCTTACTGCTTATTATGGCTGTGGAAGCTAAAAAATAAATCCGTCTAAAGTCAGAAATCAGTCTTTCTGGGACTAATAGCAGCAGAGTTCGCATAAAAGTGGCAAGTTTGAGGCGGGGGGCGATCCCCACCAGTTCTAAATAGTAGTAAAGTGCGATGTGGTGTACTCTACATATCGTAGAGTGCGCTAGCGAGTTAGGATTCCGTTGGATTTTTAGGCTCAAAACGAGCGAGTAATTCCGATCGATCGAGCTGCATACTCAGTCGCGCGATTTCAAGAAATTCTAGTTGAATCAAAGGCTCAATTATTTGGGCTAATTCTTCATCAATTTCGCCAAATCTTACTTGTAATATACTTTCAAGATTCTGGCGTTTACCTTGCTGAATACCTTCCTCGATTCCTTGCTCGATACCTTGCTGAATACCTTGCTCGATACCTTGCTGAATACCTTGCTCGATACTTTGCTGAATACCTTGCTCGATACCTCGCTGAGTTGCTTCTTCAAGCCGTTGTAAATAGAGCGGTGACAGTTCCATAATTAACTCCAGATTTTCTCAATAATAAATAGTAAAGTGATATTTAGCGCACTCTACAATCGGTAGGGTGCGCTGCTGAGTCAGGATTCCGGTTGATTTTTTTGTTCAAAATGAGCTAGCAATTCAGAGCGATCGAGCTGCATAATCAGCCGCGTGATTTCGAGGGCTTCTAGTTGAATCAAGGGCTCGATTATTTGGGTTAATTCTTCATCAATCTCGCCAAATTTTACTTGTAGCAGACTCTCAACCATCAGGCGTTTAGTGCGCTGCATACCTTGCTCGATACCGCGCTGAGTTGCATCTTCCAACCGTTGCAAGTAGAGGGGTGACAGTTCCATAATTAACTCCCGATCTTCTCGATCTATGTCTTGGCGGACTTCTAAAATAGTTCGCAAGTTGTACAACAATTCTAACGCATTCAACCGAAAGACATTATCTGAGGGTAACTCTCTCAATTCGGCAATAGCTTGCTTCTGCACGTTTCCCTTCCCTAAAACTCTCAGCCACAGGGTTTCTGGAGTCCGGGGGAGTTGGTGAATGGCAATAATCGCTGCTTTCAGAGACGCACCCAGAAAATAAACTCCACTTACCCAATTTTCCGGTTCGGGAATCGCTCGAAATCCAGCTAGCATCGTATCGGAAACAGTCGGCGACAGTATCCAGAGTTGGGGCAAGTCTGCCTCTGCAATACGGGTATTTTCTCTAGCTGCGGCGCGTTCAAATTCGCCGTGGATATCGAAGAGTTTGCCCAGACAACTGCGAATTTCTCCGCTCTGGACTGGACTGCGGAAGGGTTCAAATACAGCGGGTTTTGCTGCGATTTGACCCAGAATGCCGAGGGCTGTTGCTTCGACTTCCGGTTCTGCTTTCGGGGAAAATAAAACGTCAACCTGCCTCACTTCTCCAGCAACATCTCGGCTGGTTTCTACATTACCGAGAGGAGTTAATAGTTCTTTCAAATACTGTTTAGCAAATTGGTCGTGGATGAATCTGGTCATGCGATTTTAGATTTTAGATTTTAGATTTTAGATGGGGAATTAGTTACTGGATATGGGTTTGGCGCTTGCCTAAAGTTGCATGGTTTTTTGAATCAGGTCAATCGATTTGAGATTTGAGATTTGAGATTTTAGAATTGAAGCATTGAGCTCACGGATAAATTCGGGGGGCAAGTTTCATCGGATACAGGTTTTTTATTTGTCCACGGATGAATCCGGGGGCTTGTATCCTGGATGCTTGATTGTCATTAGAATGTAACTGCGGGTCATTCAACAAAAATGATATCGGGTGCGCCGCAGCCTAGGCTACGAATTTTTGCCGCAGCATTTACCCTCACAGTTGCGAAGGCTGCGAATACAGCCGTACTCCTCGAAACGTTGACTGTGTTTGCGAACAGTAGGATAGGCAAGTAAATTGAAAGGAATTCCGGTTAGTTTGTAAAACAATCGACCAGCAGCATGAACAATATCCCAAATTTCGCTTGAATTAGGTTCTCGAACAAATTCTTTTATTTCATCTTTTAAAGCAAGCCACTGAGATTGCACAGTAGGAGAGTGACAATTATCAAATACTCCCATACCTTTTTCGTAGTTTTGCCAAATTTTATTCATATATTTAATCAAATCCGCCTCACGTCTGATAATATCAGAAGTTAATCTGAGATTACAATCATTCGGTATTTTAAGGAAATCAGCTATGCGACTCTCTCAAATGCTTTTTGTCACCCTGCGCGAAGACCCCGCAGAAGCAGAAATTCCCAGCCACAAACTATTACTCCGTGCCGGATATATCCGGCGCATCGGTAGCGGCCTTTACGCTTATCTCCCTTTGATGTGGCGAGTTCTCAAAAAAGTCTCTCAAATTGTCCGCGAAGAAATGGACGCTACCGGCGCTCAAGAATGTCTCCTCCCGCAATTGCAACCGGCAGATTTGTGGCGGGAATCCGGCCGCTGGGATACCTATACTCAAGCTGAAGGTATTATGTTTGCCATGACAGATAGGCAGCAGCGAGAATTGGGACTGGGCCCAACGCACGAAGAAGTGATTACTACAATTGCTAAAGATATGATTCGTTCCTATCGGCAATTGCCTTTACATCTTTATCAAATTCAAACTAAGTTTCGCGATGAAATTCGCCCGCGTTTCGGGTTGATGCGCGGTCGCGAATTCATTATGAAAGATGGCTATTCTTTCCACACTAACGAAGAAAGCCTGAAAAAAACTTATCAGGATATGGCTCAAGCTTACAGCAATATGCTGCGCCGATCGGGCTTGCAATTCCGAGCAGTCGATGCTGATTCTGGCGCAATTGGCGGTTCTGGTTCTCAAGAGTTTATGGTGTTGGCAGAAGCGGGAGAAGATGAAGTTCTCTATACTGAAGACGGTCAGTATGCAGCTAATGTGGAAAAGGCTGTATCGATGCCTGCTGATGCCGAACCATCGCCCTTTGCAACTTTTGAAAAGCTGGAAACGCCGGGAACTGAAACAATTGATAAACTTTGCAAGTTTTTGAAATGTTCTCCGACGCAAGTTGTCAAAAATGTGCTTTACCAAGCTGTTTACGACAATGGCATGACTGTTTTGGTATTGGTAAGCATTCGCGGCGACCAAGATGTGAATCAGGTAAAATTGCTGAATGAATTGACGAAGTTAGCGGGCAATTATCAAGCTAAAACTGTTTTATTTTTGACTGTTCCCGATGCGGAAGCTCAGCGGAAATGGGCGGCTAAATCTTTACCTCTCGGTTATATGGCTCCCGATGTTGCTGATGATTATATCGCTGGGAGCAAGGAGGTAAACTCTAAGTTTTTGCGTTTAGTCGATCGCACTGCAGTTGACCTGACAAACTTTGTTACCGGTTCAAACGAATCAGGATACCACGTTGTCGGGGCGAATTGGAACAAAGAATTTCCCCTACCAGCAACGGTTGTAGGTGTCAGAAGCGCCAAAAAGGGCGATCGGGCCGTGCACAACCCCGAACAAACCTTGCAAAGCGCCAGAGGCATCGAAGTCGGTCACATCTTCCAATTAGGAACCAAATACTCCCAAGCAATGGGCGCCACCTACACCAGCGAACAAGGCGAAGAAATGCCCTTTGTGATGGGCTGCTACGGCGTCGGCGTGTCGCGGCTAGCTCAATCGGCCGTAGAACAATCCTACGACAAAGATGGGATAATTTGGCCGGTGGCGATCGCCCCGTATCACGCCATTATTAGCATCCCCAATATTTCCGACGCCCAACAAGTAGAAGTCGCCGAAAAACTCTACGCAGAACTCAATCAATCTGGGATTGAAACCTTGCTAGATGACCGCGACGAACGAGCCGGAGTTAAATTCAAGGATGCCGATTTAATCGGGATTCCCTATCGCATTGTTCCGGGCCGTTCCCTGAAAGTCGGTAAAGTTGAAGTCGTGGAAAGAGCAACTCACAAATCACATGAAATTCTTGTTGATGAAGTCAATTCTACTTTGAAACAGTGGATTGAAGCCGCCATCAAATAAGCCTTTTTAATTGGTAAGGTGCGCTAGGCGCACCTACATTTAGGCTCGCAATGTGCGCGGTGAACGCCCTAAATTAGCTCCCCTCTTGGGAGCATCTCAATGAAAGCAGCAAAGCTAGAAATAGGAGTTTGGAGGCTCTCTTGCTGCGAGGCAGGATGCAGAAGGAAAGAGCAAGAAAGAAGGAGCCAGAAGAAGTGTTTTTACAAATATGAGGTTCTCCCCCCTTTTGCTTCTTCCCTCTTCCCTCTTCCCTCTTCCCTCTTCCCTCTTCCCTCTTCCCTCTTCCCTCTTCCTTCTTCCTTGAGATGTGAAATTATCTAAAACTTAAAACTCGATATGAATCTGAACCTAAATCAGTTTCTTCGATTCCCTCAATCCCGAATTGGGCGGTACTTAGCCCAAGTAACGGTCGTTGCTGTCGTTTACGCCGTGGGGGCGAGGCTAGCAATTTCAATTCAAGGTGTTAGTCCCTTTGCTTCCTCGGTGTGGCCACCCGCAGGAATTGCACAAGCTGGACTGTTATTATTTGGGAGTAAAGTCTGGCCTGCCATAGTTTTGGGTACATTTTTGCTCAATTTGGTTAACCCAAATGAACAGATATTCGCGGTTTGGTTGGGAGGAAACGCCGGGGCGATTCTGCAAGCTGTTTTTGCAGTAACTGCCCTGCGTTGGCTCGGGTTTCGTCCATCTCTCGCTCGCTTGAAAGATGTAGTTAATTTAATATTGTTTGGCGGTCTAATTTCTACTCAAATCAGTTGCACTATTGGCGCGTTTTCTATATATTTAGCCGGAAAAGTAGATTGGGCAGGATATTGGTTGCTTCGGTGGAATTGGTGGTTGGGAGACACAATGGGAGTTTTAATTTTCACTCCCTTAATCCTAATATTTATTCGCCCTAAAGTAACCGCAGATCGTTTAAAAATACAAACAGATAGCAAAAAAAAATATTTAATTGGGCGGGGAGTATGGTTAATATTATTAATCGGGGCGAGCTGGCTGGTCTTTGAGTCGAAACATGAAGCTTCTATTGCTCGTTATCCCCTAGAATATTTGCCATTTCCTTTGATAATTTGGGCGGCGATCGAATACGGTCAGCGAGCCGCTGTCCTCGCATCGTTTGTTGTCTCAATCATCGCAATTTTTGGCAGTTCTCATGGAGGGGGGCCCTTCACAGCCAAAGCCGACAATATTAATCAGGCTATCTTATTTTTACAAGCTTTTTTGGCTGTAGTTACAATTACCTCGCTGTTATTGGCCGCGACAGTAGCTGAACGGACATCAGCGGAGTATTCTTTACGGGAGAGCGAAATTAAATATCGAGAATTGGTGGAAAATGCTAACAGCATTATTCTGAAATTGGACGGAGACGGCAATATTACTTTTTTTAACGAATTTGCAGAAAATTTCTTTGGTTACAAGGAGGAAGAAATCCTGGGGAAAAATCCAGTGGGAACAATTATTCCCCACAGAGACCTCGAAGGGAATAACTTAGAGTTGGTTTATAATGAAATTTTACAGAATCCCGCTCGCTTTATCAGCTATGAAAATGAAAATATGCGGCGGAATGGCGATCGCGTTTGGGTATCTTGGGCAAATAAACCGCTGGTTGATTCAGCGGGAGAACTCCTGGGAATCCTCTGCATCGGCACAGATATCACCGATCGCCGAAAAGCTGAAATAGCGCTGCAAAAGCTGAATGAAAAGCTCGAAATCCGAGTTGAAGAGCGGACAAATGCCCTGAAACAAAGCGAACTTCAGCTACAAAAACAGAAATCGGCATTAATTGATTTAGCCAAAAATAAAGCGCTGAATCAAGGCGACTTAACAAAAGCGCTTCAAGAAATAACTGAAACTGCTAGCCGTACTCTGGAAGTTACCCGATCGAGCGTCTGGCTGTACGATCGCACTAAATCCAAGATCGAGTGCCTGGATTTGTTCGATAGCGCTCTCAACCAACATTCACACGGCTTGGAATTAGCGGCAGCAGACTATCCTGTCTATTTTCAAGCACTGCGAGAAGAACGCGCAATTGCTGCCTTTGACGCACAAAAAGATTTTAGAACTAGAGAATTTGCGGAATCTTACCTAATTCCGTTCGGCATCACTTCCATGCTAGATACGCCGATTCAAATAGGCGGAGAAACAGCAGGAGTTGTCTGTTTAGAACAGGTAGGAATGCCCCGCTATTGGACGATTGAAGAACAAAGTTTCGCTGTTTCTCTAGCAGACTCTGTAACTTTCGCAATGGAAGCGCGAGAACGCCAGCGTGCTGAAGAAGCGCTGCGGCAAGCTGAGGCAAAATACCGCAGCATTTTTGAAAATGCGATCGTCGGCATCTTTCAAACTACTCCAGATGGGGAATATCTCAGCATCAATCCTGCTTTAATTCGTATTTACGGTTACAGTTCCTCTGAGGAGTTGAGGCGCAACTTAACTAATATTAACCGCCAGCTATATGTAGACCCAGAACGCCGCGCCGAACTCATTAATTTAATGCGAAAAAACGGCAAAATATCAGATGTTGAATCTCAAGTTTACCGCCAAGATGGCAGTATCATTTGGATTTCTGAGAATGCTTATACTGTCTGCGACCGAGATGGAAATTTGCTTTATTACGAAGGTACTGTTCAAGATATCACAACTCGCAAACAAGCTGAGGCAGCTTTGCGCTTAGAACAAGAAAAATCCGACCGTCTCCTACTCAACGTTTTACCGCAACCCATCGCCGACCGATTAAAACAAGACCAAAGCATCATCGCCGATACTTTTTCCGAAGTAACAGTATTGTTTGCAGATATAGTGGGTTTTACTCAAATTAGTTCCAAAATTTCTCCGCCGGAATTAGTTTCCTTGCTTAACGATATTTTTTCCACATTCGATCGCCTAGCAGAAAAGCACGGATTGGAAAAAATCAAGACGATTGGCGACGCCTACATGGTAGTAGGAGGGCTGCCCATGCCCCGCAGCGATCATGCAGAGGCGATCGCCCAAATGGCCCTCGATATGCAGCAAGCAATTATTGACTTCAGCCATACCCACAATCAAGATTTCAGGATCAGAATCGGCATCAACAGCGGCCCAGTTGTCGCCGGAGTAATCGGTATTAAAAAATTTATTTACGATTTGTGGGGAGACACCGTTAACACCGCTTCCCGTATGGAATCTCACGGCTTACCGGGGTGTATTCAAGTCACGTCGGCCACTTATGAGCGATTGCAAGACAAGTATTTATTGCAAAGTCGCGGCACAATTGAAGTCAAAGGCAAAGGCGAGATGAACACTTATTTTCTTACAGGGAGCAAGTTATAGCAGAAGGAATAATTTACAAGGGATAAGCAATATAATAACTCATATTTCAGCAATTAAAAATCTCATAATATTCCGGCGCGGTTGCTATAGTTAGTTAAACATATAACACTCAGTATGAACCCAAACAAAAATCAGTTTCTGCGATTTACTCAATCTAGAAATTGGCAATACTTAGCAAAAGTAGCTGCCATTGCTTTTGCTTACGCTTTGGGAGCAAAAATAGCAGTTTCAATCCCCGGCGTAAATAAATTAGCTACCTGCGTCTGGCCGCCCGCAGGAATTGCCCAAGCTGCAATGTTATTATTTGGTAGCCGCATTTGGCCGGGAATAGCTTTAGGCGTATTTTTTTACGAGACTATTAACCTTCAGGTATCTTTAACACTTGCAGCAATTAGTGCCTTTTGCGCTTGTTTACAAGCTTTGTGCGCATTTACTTTGCTGCAAAAGCTCAAGTTTCGCCCCTCACTCCATCGGCTGATCGATGTAGTCAATTTAGTCTTTTGCGGTGCTGTAGTTGCCACTCAAATCAACTGCACTCTCGGCACGCTGCGGCTTTGTGTAACTGGTTTAGTTGACTGGAGCCAATATTGGCAAATTCGCTGGAATTGGTATCTAGGAGATACATTAGGAGTTTTAATTTTTACTCCCCTGCTGTTGATTCTATACAACCAAAAACAAGCGCCAAGCACTTCACAAATTTCAGGTTATCAAACTATTGTAAATCGCATCAGTTCCGGAATATGCCTGCTGTTATTAGTAACAGTGAGTTGGCTAGTATACAACTCAAAAACTGAAAGTAATCTCTCCGGTTATCCCCTCGAATACTTGCCATTTCCCTTAGTAATTTGGGCAACCATTCAATTCGGTCAGTGCGGGGCTGTTTTAGCATCTTTCATTGTATCCAGTATCGCCATTTGGGGAGGTTCTCAGGGAAGCGGCCCCTTTATTGCCAAAGCGGAAAATATCAATCAGGCTATCTTATTTTTGCAGGCTTTTATGAGCGTAATTGTAATTACATCTCTGCTGTTAGCCGCCACTGTAGCCGAACGCGCCTCAGCAGAGGATTCGCTGCGGCAAAGCGAAATTAAGTATCGGGAATTAGTCGAAAATGCTAACAGCATTATTTTAAAAATAGATACGGAAGGAAATATTACTTTTTTTAACGAATTTGCACAGAAATTTTTCGGTTTCGACGAAAAAGAGATAATTGGCAAACACGCAGTGGGAACAATTATTCCCGAGATAGATACAAAAGGAAATGACTTAGGAGCAAAATTGAGAGATATTTTGCAAAACCCAGAACAATACACGCGAAATGAAAATGAAAGTATCCGACGCAGCGGCGAGCTGGTTTGGGTATCGTGGGCAAATAAACCGCTGTTTGACGCGGCAGGAAAGTTCGCAGGAATGCTGGGAATCGGTACGGATATCACAGAGCGAAAGCGAGCTGAAATGGCGCTTTACAAACTCAATGAAGAGTTAGAATTTAGAGTGAAAGAACGAACTAATGCTCTGAATGATACTTTAAATGCACTGCGAGTTCAACAGGAACAATCAGAACGCTTACTGTTGAATATTTTGCCTGAAGAAATAGCAAATCGGTTGAAGCGGGGAGACAGTACGATCGCAGACACTTTTGCTGAAGTTACTGTCTTATTTGCGGACATAGTAGGCTTTACTCAACTCAGTTCGCTAGTTTCTCCAACGCAATTAGTAGCCTTGCTGAATGACATCTTTTCGACATTTGACAACCTAGCAGAAAGGCACGGTTTGGAAAAAATTAAGACGATTGGCGACGCTTACATGGTAGTTGGAGGGCTGCCAATTCCTCGCCCGGATCACGCAGAAGCTATTGCAGAAATGGCCCTCGATATGCAGGAGGCCATTACTGACTTCAGCAATACCCACAGCCAAGCTTTCAGCATCAGAATCGGCATCAACAGCGGCCCGGTTGTCGCCGGAGTCATCGGGATTAAAAAATTTATTTACGATTTGTGGGGAGACACCGTTAACACCGCTTCCCGCATGGAATCTCACGGGTTGCCGGGGAGTATTCAGGTAACAGAGACAACTTATCAACAGTTGCAAGAAAAGTATTCCTTTGAAAACCGCGGCGCGATCGAAGTTAAAGGCAAAGGCCAGATGACTACTTATTTACTGCAATGCCGAAAATAGCTTTAGTAAAGGTTTTTCTCTAAAAGTAAGGGCGATCGCACTGTCAAGTGTGCGATCGCCCTCATTTTAATTTAGCCAAGTTTTTTAAAGCTTGTACAGGTTAATTCCAGCTTCCTTCGCCATGATTTCTAAACCCTTGTTTTGCAAGGTTTTAATCGCCTTTGTAGAAAGGTGCAATCTTACCCAGCGCTTCTCCTGCGGCCACCAAACCCGCTTCCACTGCAAATTTGCGTCTTGCAATTTGTGAGTGCGGTGGTGCGAGTGAGAAACTGCAAAACCGTTATTAGCCTTCTTCCCCGTTAGCTGACATTTCCGTGACATATTGCTCTCCAGATTACCGTTTTTTGCGTGCAGCCTTTTATTATATAGCAACAGCGCAGAACCCCCCTAGCCCCCGTTGTTAAGGGGGGGACAAGAAAACCCCCGATCGCCCGCTCAGCAAGGGAAATAAACTCTTGCTCCCCCTTGACCAACAGAAATAAACTGATTAGGTAAAGCTCCTGCTCCTACTAACAAAAATAAACTCTTGCTCCCCCCCTTAGCAAGGGGGGGTTGGGGGGGGTTAATTACATAGCACGTTCAGTCAACTTTGTCAAGACTTGATTCGAGCGCTCGACAAACTCTTTCATCCCTTCAGCATCGAAACCCTTCTGGGCCATCAAAGCCAAGTCGTAAACGTGGTGACAAATCATACTCGCCAACTCGGCAGACGGAGACTCGCCGCCACCTTGAATAATCGCACCCTGACTCAAACTAGCCAAATTTTGAATCAGCGGGTGAGAGGTATTCACCAACAAAACGTGTTCTTCGGGGAATTCCGCCGCTTGCTGCTGCAACAGCGCCGTCATGTCGCGCATCCGGCGCAAAGCTTCCGGCAAAAGTACGATCGCAGGTGGCGTCGCCTCCGCAGAGTCAGACTTCAAAGCTTCTGTGCGAATGTTCACTTTCGGCTTATTGAGAGCTTTTTGGAACATTTCTTTAACTTGTTCGCTGCGAGTTTTATTCGTCGCAGGATCGACAATTTCCGCTTCTTTCTCTTTGTCAATTAGCGTTTCGTCGATGTCGGCATCAACCCGCGAGAATTTGACATCTGAGTATTCTCTTTCCAAGAAGCTGATAAAGTGCGTGTCGATGAAAGAATCCATAAACAGCACTTCTAAACCTTGGCTTTTGTGCATAGCAACGTAAGTTGCTTGAGACGCCGGATCTGTACAATAAAACACCCGATTTTCGTGGCGTTTTTGATTGCGTTCCAAATACTCTTTTAGAGTCGTGTAAGGCTGCGTGGAACTAGACTTTTCCGACTTCGGAGTGACATCTTGCCACAAATCTCCTTCCTCTGTTTGCACCTGAACTTCGGGCGTTGCAGTTTCTGGCTTGTCGGCTGTTGGTTCGTAAGTGCTGCGGTAGATTAAAATATCTTCGACTTGCTTTTTGAACTTGTCATCGTTGAGAGTTCCAAACTTGACAAAAGTGCCAATATCTTGCCAGCAGCGGATGTATTCGTCACGGTCGTCGCGGTAGAGTTCTTTCAGGCGATCGCCCACTTTTTTCGCAATATAATCAGCGATTCTCCGTACAGTGCGATTGCTTTGCAAAGAACTGCGAGAAACGTTCAGCGGAATGTCGGTACTGTCAATAACTCCCCGCAGCGGCATCAAGAATTTCGGGATAATTTCTTCGCAGTGGTCGCTGACAAAAACCTGGTTGCAGAATAGCTTAATATTGCCTTGGGTAACATCGACATCCGGCCGCAGTTTTGGAAAGTAAAGAATGCCGTTGACAATAAAAGGATAATCTGTATTCAGGTGTACCCACAGCAGCGGCTCGTCTTGGAACGGGTAAAGGTAGCGGTAAAGTTCTAAGTAATCTTCTTTTTGCAAATTGCTGGCTGATTCCCGCCAAATTGCTTTGTGCTTGTTGAGTTCTTCTCCTTCAAATTTGATGGGAACGGGCATGAAATCGCAGTAAGTTTTGATTAACTGCTTAATGCGACTGGGTTCTACATATTCTTGTTCTTCGTCTTGGAGGGTAAGAGTAATAGTAGTGCCGCGTTCCGTGCGGGAAGATTCTGATAGTTCAAAAGCGGGAGAACCGTCGCAAGACCAGTGTACTGCTTGGGAGCCTTCTTGGTAAGAAAGAGTATCAATCTCTACTTTCTTCGCCACCATGAAAGAAGAGTAGAAACCTAGGCCGAAGTGACCGATGATTGCGTCGTCGCCGCTGCCTTGGTATTTTTGAATAAATTCTTCTGCGCTGGAGAAAGCGACTTGGTTGATGTATTTTTTTACCTCATCGGCGGTCATGCCGATGCCGTTATCGGAAATTGAGAGGGTTTTGTTTTCTTTGTCGATCGCTATGTTGATTTGCGGTTCGCCCATGTCGCCGCTGTATTCGCCGGAACGGGAAACCATTTTGAGTTTGGCAATGGCATCGACGCCGTTAGAAATTAATTCCCGCAAGAAGACTTCGTGGTCAGTATATAGCGACTTCTTGATAATCGGGAAAATATTTTCGGTATGGATTGAGATTGTTCCCTGTTCTAAAACTGTCATAATTTTTCTCTCTGATGACTGCTAATTGCTGAGAAATAGCTATTTAATTATTTTCGGCGATCGTGATCTCTTCTGCAAAAGGGATTACCACAAAAAGATGATTCGGTTTTCCCCACATCTTGCACAATTGTCAATAAGCCTTTCACTGGCGGGCAGGATGCCCACCCCACAACAAGAATCACTCTTCGCTTCACAGGCCCGAAAGCCTGTTCTCGAACATGGTGCAAGATGTCAGTTTCCCTCACATAGTAGCTCACAAAGGTAACTGCAAGAGAAAGGTGCTGCCGGAACCCAATTCGCTGCGGGCGCTGAGGCTGCCCCGGTGCGCGCGGGCGATGGTTTGGGCGATCGCCAATCCCAGTCCCGAACCGCCAGTATGGCGCGATCGATCGCTGTTGACTCGGTAAAATCGATCGAATATTCGATCTAAATCTGCCGCCGCGATCCCAATACCGGTATCTTGAACCTGAACGATCGCCTCCTGGTGGGTGCAATCTAAAATAACTGTTACTTTCCCGCCCGCCGGAGTGTATTGAATGGCATTAACAATTAAATTAGCAACTAAGCGATAAAGTTGGTCGGAATTGCCGACAACATTTAATTGCTGCTGCACTCGCACTTCGGATGTTAACGCTACCTTAGAAGCGATCGCCATTGCTGCCAATTCCTCGACTAAATCGCTAACCAGGTCATTCAAACAACACAATTGAGGGCGATCGCGTATCGCTTGATTATCCATCCGAGCCAGCAGCAGCAAATCAGCCACTAACTGAGTCAGTCGTCGGTTTTGGCGATCGATCGTCCGCAAAATTTCCCGCGCTTCTTTTTCATCTAATTGAGGCGTCAACAGCGCTGATTCTACTGTCGCCTGCGAAGCCGCTAAAGGCGTCCGCAATTCATGAGCTGCATCCGCTGTAAACTGTTGAATTTGTCGGTAGGAAGAATAAATCGGTTTCATGGCTAATCCTGCCAATAACCAACTAGCAAAGCCTATCAAAATCAATGCTGTAGGCAATCCTAATTTCAAAACCCATTTCACTGTACTGAGATAATCATTGAAGTCTTGCAGGCTCCGCCCAACTTGAAAATATCCCCAATCTTGCTGTGTTTGGGTGTGTAGCGCTACAGAAATTTGGTGGTAAACATTGCCTTTGGCGTCAGTTATTGTTTGCCAGTATTGGGAGTTAAATTCTGGTGGTAATTCTTCGGGATAAGCGCCTGCGGTAGCAATTAATTTGCCCGAATCATCAAATAAACGAATATAGTAATAGCCTTGGTTGATAGCGCTTAAAATATGGCGGCTTGGCAACTGTTCTGTAATGCCTTTAACTCCCATTAGGCGGAGGTTGGGCAAAAGTTCGTTTACTATGGGTTCCAAGCGTCCGGGCTGCTGCAATTTGAGTTCTAGGCTGTCGTGTAGCGTCCCCGCTACCGATTCTAATTCGCGGTCTATGGCTACCCAGTGAGCGTGGGCGATCGCCTTATATACGCCAAATCCCAGCAAGCTTAAAATCAAACCCATTACTGCTGCATAGGAAATGGCTAATTGCCAGCGCGTTCGGTTAAATAGTTTATTTTGATTCACATTGAGTCTAGCGCTCTTTTTTAAGGTAAATATCCCAAGGTAAATAATACATTATTTTCTAATTTTACCAAGATATCTGAATTAACTTCACCAATTTTATTTCGCAAGCGTGTTTTATCCAAAACTCGCATTTGATGGCACAATGCAACGGAATCTTGAGTCAATCCTCCCTCACCGCTGGGAATGAAAACACATGAAGGGAGAGAAGCACGGCGCAGATTAGTTGTTAGAGGAATACTGATAACAGTAGTCGTGTATCTCGCAATAGTATCGTTCTGGAAAATAATTATGGGACGTACACCTGCCTGTTCGGAACCTTGTGTAGGATCTAGGGCTGCAATCCAGATTTCACCTCGTCTGACTGTCATGCCAAATCCTCATGTTTTAGGAGTTCTGCATATTCGCTTATTCCGAGTTCCGCAAGTTGTCGGTCTTCTTCGGCAAATTCGCCGTAGAGTGCAGCTAAGTTAGTTTCATCGATTGCTGGAATAGTAGCTAATCGGGCACGGAATTTTAGGAAGGCAATAAATTCAAATACTTGTTTGAGTTGTTCTAGATCGAGCTTTTCTAACTCTTGTTGGATTAAATCTTTCATAGCAGTCATTTTGACGATCGAGTTTTCTATATTATAGCCAGATACTGGAAACGAGATATAATCCGCCCGCTGTTGCCCCTACCGCTTTAATTTCTCATGCGGTATCCGACGCCGTGTACAGTTTCAATTAAATTCGTGCCGCCAACAGACTCAAGTTTTCGCCGCAGCAAGCGCACTTGAGCTGCTACCACATTGCTAAAGGTATCTGCACTCGCCTCCCATAGCTGATTCCGAATTTGGTCAGTGGTGATAATTTGGTTGGGATGTTTCATAAAGTATTCTAGCAGTTGAAACTCTTTGTTTGTTAGAGAAATTATCTGGCTGTTACCACTTCTATCGAGATGGCACACAGTTCGATTTCCGCAGTCCAAAACCAGATTTCCTACCTGTAGCTGTTGCGGTTGAATTTGGGGCGATCGCCTTTGCAAAGCCCGCAATCTAGCTAATAGTTCCGCCATGCCAAACGGTTTAACTAAATAATCGTCAGCTCCGGCGTCTAGTCCCGAAACTTTATCTTCCATTCGGTCTTTTGCTGTTAGCATCAAAACTGGCAGAGCGCTATTTTTAGCACGCAATCTCCGTAGCAGTTCCAATCCTGACAATCCTGGTAGCAACCAGTCAAAAATAGCCAGGTTATATTGCATCCAGTGACTGTCTAAATATTCCCAAGCTTCACTGCCATCCAAAGCCCAATCAACTATATATTTTTCCTGCTTTAAGGTTCGCTCGATCGCTTTTCCTAAATCTGGCTCATCTTCAACTAGCAAAACTCTCATAACTCTAATTTATAGCGGTCAATCCTTATACATTGTTAGCGATCGGCAGCATCTACCCCAATCTTTAAGCTCACATACTGAGATGAAATCAGCATGAAATTTTCTGAATTCGCAGAAAAAGAGAACTGTTGACAATAATTGACAACAAGCTGGTAATGTCTTATAATCAACCACGAGTGAATATTTGAGAAAATTTTTCAATAAGTATGACAGATTTATCCGATCGTCCCGGCATGAAAAAGCCGGGGCGCTGGAGTCGCCGCCAACTGCTACAGCTAGGAATAGCTGGTGCTGGGGTAGCGGGCAGCGCGATCGCACTTCAAAACTTGACTCGCAAACCGACATCAGTGGCGAGAATTCCGCCAATCCCGGCAGATGCACTCACCGTCAGCAATATCAACCCGATGCAAATTGCGCGGGATTTTGATTACGGCACGGTGACGCGCGAAAACGGGCGCACGGTTCGGGAATTTCGCCTGGAAGCTAATACTTCGATCGTCCAACTTAACAGCGCCGTCACTTTCAACACCTGGAACGTTAATAATCGCGTGCCGGGGCCGACATTAAGGGCAACAGAGGGCGATCGTATCCGCGTCATCTTTTCTAACAAAGGTGGACATTCTCACTCGCTGCACTTTCACGGCATTCACCCCACAGAAATGGATGGGGTTAAACCAGTGAGAAACGGTTCGGTATTTATTTATGAATTCGATGCTAATCCTTACGGAGTGCATCTATATCACTGCCATATTGCTCCCGTAACACGCCACATCGGTAAAGGACTTTATGGAATGTTCATCATCGATCCGCCAAAACCCCGTCCTCCCGCTGATGAAATCATGTTAATTATGGGGGGATATGACGTAAACGAGGACGAAAAGAATGAACTTTACGCTTTTAACGGGTTGCCCAATTATTATATGAATAACCCGATACCTATTTACAAAAATCAGTTAATCCGGCTCTACGTTCTCAACCTGATTGAGTACGAAGCAGCAGTAACGTTCCACTTGCACGCCAACTTTTTTGACGTATATCGCACGGGAATGACTTTAACTCCCAGTGAAAGAACTGATGTCATCACCATGGGAGTAGCTGAAAGACATATCTTAGAATTTACTTACGGCTACCCTGGAAAATATATGTTTCATCCCCATCAAGATGCGATCGCCGAAGCTGGCTGCATGGGTGTATTTGAAGTCATCACTTAAACCGCATCCTGCTACCAGGGTGCGCCGATTCAAATAAAGTATGAAATTATTTGACAAGCTCGATCGCAAATAGGTAGAATGAATAGCTCACAAGTTGAGAATTATTCTTAATAACTTGTGAGTCCAAATGCACCTAAAGTAAAAATTAGCAACTGCCATGTTACCATCCTTTCGCTTATTACCGACCGCCACTGCTACAGCCATCCTCGTTGCTCTGACCGGTTGCGTTTCCCCCACAGCCAGCAACACCGACAGCACATCCTCACCCGCTGCCACAGCCAGTCCCGCATCCACAAGCGGTCACAGCATGAACCACGGCGGCAAAGGCGGCATCAACATCAATACTGCCATTCTTTCAGAGTTAGATAAACTCGAAGCCAAGTTAGGAGTACCGGCACTTTCTAACAAAATTCAAGCCAGCCGCCCTTACGGGAAAGTCGAAGAATTGGTTTCAAAAAATGTCATTACTCAAGCCCAATTCGACCAAATCAAAGACTTGGTAACTATTGAAAATGTGGTGCTGACAGGCGAACCCAAAGATGTAGACTACATGACTAAACTCGGCTTGATGAAAGGGCATCTTTTCGTAGCCCAAGAACTCTTGGATCAAGGCAAACCAGACCAGGCAGAACCGCACATCGGGCATCCAGTCGAAGAAATTTATGCCGATGTGGAAGATCAGCTAAACGAGCGTAAAATTCCCGAATTTAAGGCTACTTTAATTAAATTGCAGGATTTAGTTAAAGCAGGTGCAAAAGATCCGGCTCAAGTGAATGCGGAATTTACCACATCCATGCAAGCTGTAGATGGAGCAATTGCCGCCCTTCCCGAAACGCAGCGAAAAGATCCGAAATTCGTGCTGCAAGTGATTAACGGCTTGCTGGATACAGCTAATTCCGAATACGGAGCGGCAGTTGCTAACGGCAAAATTTCCGCAATTATTGAATATCAAGATTCGCGGGGTTTTGTCATGTACGCGGAAATGCTGTACAAAGATATTGCCGAGCAAGTGGCTAAAACCAGCCCCGAAATTGACAAAGCAATTGTTGCAAACATGAATGAACTGAAGACAAATTGGCCAACTGCGATCGCACCCCCCGCCCCCGTAAAAACAACCGAACAAGTCAACCAGCTAGTTAAAGCGATCGAAAGCGACAGCCAAAAAGTTCTCAAACCAGCATCCTAAAAACACCACTCTCATCAAGAGCGGTAATTGGTAAATAATCTGCCAATTACCTCGCTCATTAACCACTCTCATTCCCACCATAAAAAAATGAATTTTGGCGAAGCATTGCCCACATTTGTAATTACCCTCCGCGAAGGAGTCGAAGCCGCCTTAGTTGTCGGAATTGTTCTAGCTTGCCTCAAAAAATCACGACAAAGCTATTTAAGCCCTTGGGTTTTTGGGGGGGTGGGAGTTGGACTTATTGCCAGCGCTTTGATAGGTGTACTGTTGGTCTGGACGATGCAAATTTTGTCCGCATCCAATCAGCCTTTTGCACCGATTATGGAATTGCTGCTAGAAGCAATCTTTGGGCTGATAGCAATAGCAATGCTGAGCTGGATGCTGATTTGGATGACCAAGCAAGCGCGATTTATGAAAGCCGAAGTTGAAGGCGCTGTAAGTGCTGCTTTAACGCAAAACTCTCATGCCGGTTGGGGCGTATTTAGTTTAGTTTTTATTGCTGTTTTGCGCGAAGGGTTTGAAACTGTTTTGTTTGTCGTCGCCAAGTTTCAACAAGGCATTATTCCAGCCCTCGGCGCTTTGGCGGGCATTCTCTCAGCCACCGGACTTGGTGTCCTGCTGTTTAAATGGGGAGTCAAAATTAATATCCGCCTGTTTTTCAAATATATGGGCATTTTATTGCTCTTCATTGTAGCAGGCTTAGTGGTATCTACTTTGGGACTTTTTGACAGCGCGATGAATATTTTATCGCAAACAAATCGCGAATCAGCAGCACTGTGTTTCTATTACGAAAGATTTACTAAAATCCACTCTTGCATTCTCGGGCCGATGGTCTGGAATACCTCGCAACTGCTTCCCGAAGAAAAGTTTCCCGGTTTGTTGTTGAGTGCGCTGTTTGGCTACACGGATAAGCTATATGTCGTGCAGGCGATGGCTTATTTCGTCTTTTTAATTACCGTCGGCGGCATTTACTTTCAAAGTTTGGCAGGTAGAGTGTTTTTCCCGTTCAAAAAAACTCAGTTAATGAAATAGGAAACTAAGTGCGATCGAAATACGATCGGCTTTGTAGTCGAAATGCAGGAGGCAGTTGTTTGTGGCTAATAACTAATGCGCCCCTAAGTTAGAGCGCATTAGGAAATCAGCTATCTATTGATTGAATGTAAAACGACCGTCAACTTTTTCTCCGTTAATATCCGCAGTAACTTTCACGGGATAACTTCCTGCATCTTTGCCGGGAAACACCACAGCGTAATGTTTGCCCTCAGCATCATACTTGAGAGCTAGGGTTTGCTGCTTTCCATTCGGCAACTGCACTTGAGCCGTCACTTTGGCATTAGGAACTGGTTCCTTTTTCTCCCCTTTTTGCAAAAAAACATCTAAATGAGTTCCGGTAGCTTCTTTTTCAGGTACAAACTCTAAATAGTAAGCTCCAGACTTTACAACTTGTCCCCCTTTAGTTGCTGTTGCAGGAGGAGTGGCGGGGGCTGAAGACGCAGGTTGAGAGGCGACAGGAGGGGAGGCTGGAGTGCTATTTGGATCGCTTGCTTGGTCGCCTTTACTGCAACCTCCCAAAAACAGCAATCCGACACTACCGAGAATAACTAAGCTAGACTTGAGCGATTTCATTGGTTTGACTCCTTGCTAACTGACAATAATTAGAAAATATCACACCTTAACTACATTCCCGTCTTCAATAACTGGCTGAGGTTGTTGAGGTCGTAAAAAATGCCCAAATTGAGCATACAAAGCTGGCAAAACTAACAGAGTTAAGGCTGTAGAAGTAAATAACCCTCCTAAAACTACGACAGACAGCGGTTGCAAAATTTCCTTGCCCGCCCCGCCTTCAAATACTAAAGGTGCTAAACCCAAAGCTGAAGTTAAAGCGGTCATGAGGATGGCGTTGAGCCGTTCCATCGAACCTTTAATAATTGCTTCCTTAAAAGGCAGTCCTTCAGCAAATTTAGTGTTGTAGTTGTCTACTAAAAGCAAGCCGTTACGGGTAGCAACGCCGAATAATGTGACAAAGCCAACCAGGGAAGCTACAGAGATGATGCCGCCAGTCAAAGCTACCGCAATTACTCCTCCTACTAATCCGATCGGCAAATTAATCATAATCATAGCAGTTGAAGGAAGGGACTTGACGGACAAGTACATCAATACTGTAATTACCAAAAAGGCGATCGCACTAAATATCATAATATTTTGCGAAGCTCTTTGCTCAGCTTCAAATTGACCGCCGTACTGGATAAAATAGCCAAAAGGCAACTCTACCTCTCGTTTGACTTTAGCTTGAATTTCATTCACAACCGATCGCAAATCTCGACCTTTAGCATTAGCCGCCGCTACAATCAAGCGAGAAACATTCTCGCGGTTAATTGTATTGGGGCCCGTACCGTATTTAACAGTCGCAACTTGGGCGAGGGGAATCTTGTTACCGCTTGGAGTATCAACCAACAAATTCTGAATAGTTTCTAAGTTATTTCGGGCTTCCGGCTGCAACCAAACAACTAAGTCAAAAGTTTGCTGCACCTCCAAAACTTGAGAAACAACTTTGCCGTTTAAAGCTATCTCAATTATTTCAGAAAGCTCTCCGATTTTCAAACCGTATCTACCCGCAGCTTGACGGTTAAACTTAATTTGAATTTGTTGCACTGGCACCTGCGGTTCGAGTTGCAAATCCACAATTCCCTCAATTGTTTTCATTTGCTCTTCAACTTTGGCACCGATGCTGCGAAGCTGATCCAAATCCGGGCCAAAGATTTTGACAGCAATCTGGCTTCTGACACCAGATAAAACCTCATCCATCCGGTGAGAAATAAAACCGCCGATATTTGGTGCAACTCCCGGCAATTTAGCAAACTCCTGCCGCAGCGCTTCCAAAGTTTTCGGCCTGTTTTTCATGCCCTCCTCGCTTAAACCAATATCAATGTGAGCCAAATTAACTCCCGCAGCATCAGCATCACCCGGAGCTCTGCCCGATCGCACTTGCACGTATTGAAACCTGGTATCATCCTTAAGTGCATCTTCGATCGCAAAAGCCGCGCTATCTGTTGTCTCCAAAGACACCCCCGGATAAAGCTGAATAGTATTCACCAAAGTTTGCTCCTGAAACTCCGGCAAAAACACCCGTCCAAAGGAGGGCAAAATAATTAATGCCACCACCATACTAGCAGCAGCAAAAGCTAAAATAATCGCCGAATAACGCATTGATATCCTGATACAAGAATGATAAATATGCTTGCAAAATCTCGGCAACCAAGGTTCTTTACCACTCATACGTTTGTTAGGCAATAAAATAGCGCAAAGGGCCGGAGATATTAACAGCGATTCCAGACTAGAAATCACCACAACTACCAGATAAGTAATCCCCATCGGCGTAAAAATGCGACCTTCTACACCGGGCAAAGTAAAAATTGGCGAAAACACCACAATGCCAATAACAGTCGCTCCAATTAACGAATCGCGCACCTCTTGACTGCCGTCAAAAATCACATCCATCACCGGGCGCGGATGAAGAGAAGACGTATTTTCTCTCAAATTGCGGTAGGTATTTTCCGCATAGACGATCGCATCGTCGATCGCAGTGCCGATCGCCACGGACAAACCCCCCAAAGTCATCGTATTCAGCCCCAGCCCCATCCAATACATCGCCAGCAGCGCCAACAGCCAAGTCAGAAAGAAATCTAGCAAAACAACCGCCAGAGTGCGCCAATTCATCAAAAACGGGATGAGAATCAGGGTGACGATAATGCTACCTTCAACTAAAGCCGATCGCACATTCTCCACCGAGGAATTAATATATTCTTCCTGTCGAAAAGTCACAGTAACTTTAATATCTTTTGGCAGAGCTTGCTGCACCTCAGCCATTGCTGCCTCAACCGCTTTCGTTACCGTCGGAGTATCAGCAACTGGCTGTCTGTTTACCATCACAATCACAGCTTTTTTGCCGTTAAAACTGCCATCGCCCCGCTTGATTGCAGCACCAATCTTGACATCAGCCACATCACTAATTCTGACGGGTGTTCCGTGGCGAGAGGCGATCGCCGATTGCTGCAAATCTTCCAGAGACTCAATCCGCCCCACCCCCCGGATTAAAGTTTCTCGATCCGGCGTAATTAAATACCCCCCCGGCGCGTTAACATTCGCAGCCGCCGCCGCTTCAGCTACTTGCTGCAAAGACACATTAAAAGCTTTCAACTTGGCAGGTTCTACTAATACTTGATACTGCCTTTCTTCGCCTCCATAAGCCACCACTTGAGCAACGCCAGTCACTGCCAAAAGCCGATTTGTGACTTGCCAGTCAACAAGACGCCGCACTTCCATCAAAGGAGTAGTTTCTGACGTAAAAGCATAGGTAATAACAGTGCCCACAGGAGAAGTTGTGGGAGAAATTTGTGGTGTTTCTACCCCAGCCGGGAGTTTGCTTTGCGCTTGCTGCAACCTTTCTGTGATCAACTGCCGCGCTTGATAAATTTCAGTTCCCCAATCAAAGATTACCTTAACCGCAGAAAGGCCCACAGCCGAAGACGATCGCACTGCTGTCACCCCAGGAGTTCCATTAATTGCACTTTCGATCGGCAGTGTTACTAAAGACTCGATTTCTTCCGGCGCGAGTCCCGGTGCTTCCGTCTGAATTTCGACTTGCGGGGGTGCAAAAGGAGGGAAGACATCAAGGGACATTTGGGGGATGATAGAAAATGTCCACAGACTAACAATAATCGTGGCGACAACGACTAGCCAGCGACGGTTAATTACCCATCTCAGAATTGTGCTGAACATTTTATGATTTTATAGAGGTAATGACTACCAGCCACCGTTGGGCGATCGACCATTTAACAATAAAATTTAGCCGATATTAAAGGCTCCGGCTGCCCTAGCTTTTCCCGCGATTCCTTGGCTGAACAGTGTTAAATAGCCATTCTATTTAGCTTGACACCCAAAAATGAAATTAGGATGAAATCTTTTAACTTTCAACCCGAATTCATAAGTCATCTCAAATCTCAAATCATATAATATGCACTCTTTTGACTTACTTCAAAAAGATGAACTTGCCATTATTTCCATCTACATCCATCTTGATTTGAGCAATGTAAAACTGGCTCTGTACAACTTCACCTTCAGGGGTAAAGGCAATTTCACCGAGAGGAGTATTGTACTTGCCAGCTAGGATTTGCTGATTCAGCTTTGTGCGTAACTCTGACAATGACAACGCGCTGAGTTTGGTTTTACTATCCAAAGCTTTCAAGGCTTCCACGAATACTTGTACGGCAGTGAAGGCTTGAGCAGTAAACTGCGGTGGTTCCTTCTTGTTTTGCTTTACATAAGCATTGCGGAAGGCAGCATTGATTTCGCCGGGGGCTTCGGGACTATAGGCTTGAGCAATGATAATACCATCGCAGAGTGCTTGACACACCGAGAAGATATTAGACGTGTTCAAACCATTGCCGCCAACGATCGTACCTTGATAACCCAGTTCCCGCAGTTGCCGGATCGAGTTACCTCCATCGGCTGCCAATCCTGAAATAACAACTAAGTCGGGTTGGAGAGCGAGTGCATTACCAATTTGAGCTTGGAAGTCCGTGTCAGTAGTTTGGAACTTTTGGACGGTGACGATATCCAGCCCTTGGTTTTTAATCGCTTGCTGGAAAATTTCTGTCTCCGATGTCGTGAAAGCGTCATTTTGAGCATAAAAGACAGCGACTTTTTTAATCTTAGGATTAAGCTTAAGCGCTGCCTTTACTGCATTGGGAGCTACAAGCGAAATAGGTGCAGAGACACGCGCAATATACTCACCAATCTCAGGAATCCCTTTGGCAGTATTCGATGCGCCAATGACTGGCACTTTTGCTCGTTCTGCGATTGGATTGGCACTAAATGCCTGCTGAGAAGACGATGGCCCAACAATGCCAACCACTCGATCTTGATTAATTAGAGTTTGGAAGGCGTTGATGGCTCCTGCTTCATCTCCTCCAGTGTCTTGAAACACCATTTTAATAGGAGTACCATTAACACCTCCCCTGTCGTTGAAATATTTCTCAGCAATTTTGGCACCACCCACTGATTCCTGAGCTAAAAGAGCATAGTTGCTGGTTTGCGAGAATGCTGCTCCAATTGGAAGGGCAGTGGCCCAATTGGGTGTAGCTGCTGCTGGTGTATTGCTCGGAGTATTAGTGGTGGTGGTGGTAGGTTGATTGGTTTGACTGCAAGCAACAACCAGTACAAAAGTGATGAACGAGGTGAGAATTTGAGTAAAGATACTTTTCTTAAACATCTTAGGACTTCCGCAGTGAGTATGTGCAACTACAATAGTCCTGAACATTTAGTTAGGTAATTGGTAATTGGTAATTCTATCTTACTCCGAACTTTCGCCAACTGGGATAAGGCGAAACTAGCCAGCGGCGGTTAATTACCCATCTAAGAATAGTGCTGAACATTTAATAATTTGGGAATTGGGAATTGGGAATTGGGAATTGGGCATTGATAAAAACAACTATCCCTGTATCCGTGACTTCCGTGTCGTGCTGTTACTTCAAACTCTTGACCGAAAGCATCCAGGATACAAGCCCCCGGATTCATCCGTCCAGAAATAAAAAACGTGTATCCGAGAAACTTGCCCCCCGAATTTATCCGTGGGGTCAATGCTTCAATCTAAAATCTCAAATCTCAAATCTAAAATCGATTGACTTCTGCCTCTTGAGTTTTAAGGTGATGGTTGTCATTGTGTAACAGCAGTTCATTGTCCAACGCCGATGCAGAGGCGGAAAAACCATTATTTGCAGCATTGTTTCCAGAATCCGCTGCTATTGCTGGCAATTTGCGCCGATTTCCCCACAACACGCCGGCTGTGAAAGTCAGCGATGCGATCGCAACTCCTCCCCCTATTCCCGCCCACCATAAAAACACGGGTAAATTATTAAAATTAACCTCTGTTACCTGTGGAGTTGCGTCTTTCTTTGCCTCGTCTTTTGAGGGCTTGCTGTCGCCCCGTAAAGATTGTGCGTAAAGTTGAGGTGCTCGCTGCGTTACTATCAAATCTCCCTCGAATAAACCCCTCTTCACTTCAACTAAATCTCCGGCAGTTTGACCGAGTTCAATTTCAACCGCTTGATAAGCATTGCCATTTTGGACGTAAACGGTTTTTTTCCCGCTAACATCCACTACCGCCGCATTCGGAATTGCTAAAATATTTGTGGCAGTTTTGTCGGTTAAAATCTCCAATTCCGCAAACAGTCCGGGCTTTAATTCGCCGTTAATATTATCTAGTTCTGCTTTCACCGGCACAACCCGCGTTTCTCCTGACACGGATGACCCAATTAAGGCGATTTTTCCCTTGAAAGTGCGATCGGGTAAATTAGCGACTTTTACCCTGACTTCCTGACCCTGTTTAACTTGATTCAGGTCTTTTTCGTAAATATTGGCTGTGGCAAAAACGCGGCTGTCATTTAAGAGACTCATCAACGGTTTTTCAGCGTTTACTGACTCGCCTGGGGTGATTTCGCGATCGGCTACCGTCCCCGAAATCGGAGCAACTACGGTAACAAGTCCTCGATCGTTGGCGACAGTTCCTAATTGTTGGAGCCGCGCTTGATAGGCTGCGTCAGCCAAGCGAATGCGCGATTGAGCGACTTCGACTGCAGTTTTGCCGCGTTTGACTTGGTTCTCGGCTTCTAGGACTTCCCGGCGGCTCTGAGCTCTGGTAAGTTGAGCTTTTGCTTCTGCTACTCTGCCTTGAGATTCCCGCAATTCGCGCATAGGGAGGTCTACTTCGGCTTGTTTAATTTCGGTTTGGGCTTTGATAACTTCTGGACGGCTTTTTGCCTTAGCAACAGCGGCTTTTGCTTCGGCGAAGTGGGCTTGCGATTCCAGCATTGTGCGCCGCGCGATCGCCCCTGATGCCGCTAATTCTCGATCGCGATCGAACTGTTCTTTAGCAATAGTTAATTCTGTTTCTGCCCGCGCTATTTCGGCTTGCGCTATTTCAACTTGACGCTGATAGTTTTCTTTAGCGGCTTGCACCACGGAACGATTATTTACTAATTCTTGTTCTCGCTGGTACTGCTTAGTTACTGCTGTCAATTGGGTTTGGGCTTGGGCGATTTCTGCTGCGGATATTTGAAGTTGGCGATCGTAATTTTCTCGTGCTAGTTTGAGATCGCCTTCCGCTTGCTGCAAATCTGCCTCAGCTTCGGCACGTTTTGAGAGAGATTCAACCCGCAACTGTCCTAATTCTGAACTCGATAAAACCGCAATTGGTTGACCTTTTGATACTTTGTCCCCAGGCTTAACCAGCAACTCTACTACTTTCCCAGCAACAGGAGCCGTAACTTCTACTTTTTCGTTGGGTAAAGTTTCAATTTGTCCTGTGGTTTTAATGCCGATATCTAGTCGCTGGGGCGCAGCAGGGGAGACTTTAATTCCTAATCGTTTTGCTGTTTCGGCATCCACAGAAATAGCAGCAGGAGTTTGAGTTGTTTCGCCGCTTTGGTGAAATTCATTTCCGTGGCCAGCGTGGGCAAAAACAGCGGCAGGAGAACTTAGCAAAATTATGCTGAACAAACTTCCCGAAAAGCTGCTAATAATTGCCGGAGATTGAGCATATTTGTGGAATATCATCGTTGGCATTGTCCTTGAAATCAGGTTGAGTGCCACAGGTTTAGCAGTTGGTATTTTGCCAAGGTAAGTAAGTGATACCCATTAAGTAAAGTTACTTATTAGCATTTTCCAAGAAGCGACCGCTAAGCAATGACCGAGAGCTAGAAATGCTCTACTCAACCTAGTATTTCACGGTCAAATGAAATTAGGATGAAATTTCGCATCAGCAGCCCAGATGCCCACCAGCTTCTAAAATACGAAGATAAGTTTCGCCTAATGACAAGCGATTGTGCTGTAGATTTTTTTCAGGTTTTTTTATCTCTGCTCGCGCTTCAATTTCGTTTGTTAATGCGCTCACTAGCTCCTCTACGGCTGCATTTGATTTATAAGTTGTGTTTAATTCCAAGCTGTTCAAGATCATAAAGTACCCCGTCTATCTATATAGCTTTTTGCTGACTTATCTACTACTTTAGAGGTAGGAATGTTCAATAGTCTACAGTATTTTTACGTAACTTTTTACTACTTTAGACGTAGAGCCGCTCAATAGTCTACAGTATTTTTACGTAACCTTCTACTACTTTAGACGTAGAGCCGCTCAATAGTCTACATTTAGGTAATCTAAGGAAACTGAGGTGGAGTCAGACAAATGCTGACAGCCACAGTCGAGCTAAATTACTGTTTGTACCAAAGTTGTCGCCACTTTTTCATGTCTTCAATTTCTGGCTTTTGTAAAGCAAGTATTTCCTGAACATTTGACCTAACGTGATTCATGTCACTCATGTTGTGGATTTGTATCAGGTTTTGTTGAGGTGAGCTAAATTACTGTTTGTACCAAGCTTGCCGCCACTGTTTCATTTGCTCAATTTCTTGCTTTTGCGAAGTCAGAATTTCTTGAGCTAATTTCTTCATTTCCGGGCGTTTTGACTTCTTCAAAGCATCTTCAGCCATCACCAAAGCTCCCTCGTGGTGGGGAATCATCGCATTGATAAACCGCAAATCAAACTGATCGTCAGCAGCCCCTAAATCCATACTCATCATCATGCTTTGCATTTGTTCGGGAGTCATTGCCATCATGTGACCCATTTGAGCGTGATAAGCCATTGGCGTACTGCTGGCTTTGGGATACCAAGTTTTTCGCCACTCTTTCATTTGATTGATTTCGCGGTTTTGAGCAGCAATAATGTTATTTGCTAGTTTTTTCATTTCCGGACGTTTGGATTTATTGAGTACCTCTTTAGCCATGTTTACAGCACCTTGATGGTGTACTGTCATGCCATCAATAAATCGCAAATCGTAGTCGGCATCAGCCGGGCCTAAATCCATTGACATATTGTGATTCATGCCATGATTCATGCCACCCATGCCGCCGCCTTGTGCCATGTCTTGCTTGTTGCTTGCTTCGGTTGCAGCCGTAACATTTGGGGCTTGAGTTTCGCTGGAAGGGGCTTTTGAACAAGCTGCAAGCACTCCGCTGGTTAAAGCGGCTGCGGCGGTCAATATCAGGGCTGCAAAGCCTGTTTTTAATGAAATTGGTTTCATCGATTTTATATCCTTAAAACTGCCATTTATCTTCAGCTTTCCACATATAAATGAAATTAGGATGAAATTTTTGTCTCGGAATTGTAAAGAATTATTGCTGTGCTGTCGATCGAACTCAAATTTAAAATTTACAGGACTGACAACCGAATTATCTAGGGTGCACAGTGCGCGCCTTACCCCTATGGGTAGCGTGTCAAACCACTTTTTTCAGAATTTCTGATTTATTTCGCAATTCCCCTTGACTCTCCAGTGAACTGGAGACTTTACAATGGAGTTAATTCATTTATTGAGCAGAGTAGTTTCTGCTGAGGTTCAAACTATGACTTTACAGCTAAAAGTTCCTAAGATGGCTTGTTCTGCTTGTGCGAATACAATAACAAAAGCAGTCCAAGCCATTGACTCAGCCGCTGGTGTTGAGGCGGATCTCAAGACAAAATTGGTTGCGATTCAAACCGCTAAGTCGGAAAGTGAAGTTAGGAAAGCGATCGCATCTGCTGGCTATCCAGCAAGTCAATTTTAGATTTTAGATTTTAGATTTTAGATTTACTTGCAGCTTTGAATCTGGGAGATTTAACAAGAGTCTAAAATTTTTGATTCTCCACGACAGGAGTACGTCGCACGTTAATTGATTCCACGGATAAATCCGGGGGCTTGTACCATCAATAAATTATTGGTCATTTGAAGATAGAAGGTAACTTTATAACTTAGGAGGGCATCTATGGACAATCTCACACTTAAATTGCGGGGCATGAGTTGTGCTTCTTGTGCTGCCTCTATCGAACAAGCAATTGAATCTGTTCCCGGCGTAATTGAGTGTCACGTCAATTTTGGGATGGAACAAGCAACCATCCAATACGACTCCAAGCAAACAAACTTAGAAACAATTCAATCGGCTGTTGATGCTGCGGGATACCAAGCTTTGCCACTTCCAGAAATGGCTGCCACAAAGGATGATTCCGAACAAGCCGATCGCAAATCGGAATCTCAAACCTTGCAGCGGAAACTCTGGACAGCAGGCATCATCAGCATCCTGCTAGTTGTGGGCGCTATTCCAGCGATGACCGGCTTGCACCTGCCATTTATTCCCGCATGGCTGCACAATTATTGGCTGCAATTAGTCCTGACATCCCCCGTACAATTTTGGTGCGGGAAATCGTTTTATGTGGGAGCTTGGAAATCCCTAAAACGGCGGGTGGCGACAATGGATACTCTGATTGCCTTGGGTACAAGTGCTGCTTACTTTTATTCTGTATTTGTGACATTTTTCCCAGGTTTATTCACAGCCCAAGGTTTAAATTCTGGCGTTTACTACGAAGTTGCAGCCAGCGTTATCGCCTTAATTTTGTTGGGGAAAACCCTAGAAAATCGGGCGAAGGGAGAGACTTCCGAAGCCATTCGCAAACTCATGGGTTTGCAAGCAAAAACTGCTCGGATAATTCGCAACGGGGAAGAGTTGGAAGTGCCGATCGCCCAAGTGGAAATTGGCGATGTCGTGCAGGTGCGGCCGGGAGAGCAAATCCCCGTAGATGGAGAGGTAATTGAAGGCTATTCCACAGTAGACGAAGCAATGGTTACGGGAGAAAGTTTGCCTGTCAAAAAGCAGCTTGGCGACGAAGTTATCGGAGCCACAATCAACAAAACTGGCAGCTTCAAGTTTCGGGCAACAAGAGTTGGCAAAGATACATTTTTAGCTCAAATTGTCAAGATGGTGCAGGACGCACAGGGTTCAAAAGCACCGATTCAAAAGTTAGCAGACCAAGTGACTGGTTGGTTTGTTCCTGTAGTAATTTCCGTCGCTTTAGCTACTTTTATTATCTGGTTTAACGCGACGGGAAACTTCACTCTAGCCACAGTGACAATGGTGGAAGTCCTGATTATTGCCTGTCCCTGCGCTTTGGGTTTAGCTACTCCGACTGCTGTAATGGTTGGCACGGGTAAAGGTGCAGAAAATGGGATTTTAATTAAAGGAGCAGAAAGTTTAGAATTGGCTCATAAAATCCAAATTATCGTGTTAGATAAAACTGGCACTCTCACAGAAGGCAAGCCGACTGTAATTGATTTTGTGACAATAAAAGGAACGGCGAACAGCAATGAGTTAAAGTTGCTGCAATTGGCGGCGTCTGTAGAGCGAAATTCGGAGCATCCTTTGGGCGAAGCTGTTGTTAGGTACGCTCAATCTCAAGAGGTGAATTTGACAGATGTTAAGGATTTTGAGGCGATCGCCGGGAGTGGTGTTCGCGGGGTTGTAGGCGGAAAGTCGATCGCCCTGGGAACGCTGAGGTGGATGCAGGAACTAGGCTGCGATACTGAATATCTGGAACTGCGCGGGAGAGCTTTGGAAGCTGCGAGCAAAACGGTTGTTTGGATGGCTGTAGAGGGCAAAATAGAGGCAATTCTGGGGATTGCGGATGCTCTCAAACCATCGTCCGCGCAGGCCGTGAAAGCGCTTCAAAAACTCGGTTTGGAGGTGGCGATGCTGACGGGGGACAACCGCGCGACTGCGGAGTCGATCGCCCGATCCGTGGGCATTACTCGCGTTTTTGCCGAAGTTAGACCCGACCAAAAAGCAGCTCAAATCCAAGCCCTGCAACGGGGAGGAAAAATTGTCGCGATGGTGGGAGACGGAATTAACGATGCACCGGCTTTGGCCTTAGCAGACGTGGGAATTGCGATCGGCACCGGCACAGATGTGGCGATCGCCGCCAGCGACATTACCTTAATTTCTGGAGATTTGCAAGGCATAGTTACAGCAATTAAACTTTCCCGCGCCACCATGCGGAACATCCGCGAAAATCTGTTTTTTGCGTTTATTTACAACATCGCTGGAATACCGATCGCGGCGGGCATTTTGTACCCGATTTTCGGCTGGCTGCTCAATCCAATTATCGCCGGTGCAGCAATGGCTTTCAGTTCAGTATCTGTAGTTACTAATGCTTTGCGATTGCGGAATTTTAAACCAAAATCTATTGCCTAAATTTGGAGGAATTAGAAAAATGTTACAGCCCAGTCAAATTTGGGGAAGTCTCGCGAGTTTGGGACTTGTGATGGGAATTGTATCGGGAGTTCAAGCTTCAGAAATGTCCGTCCAGCATTCTAATTCAACGACTCAATTCCGCAGCATTGAACAGCCACTAGGTTTAAAAGTTGGCGTCACAATAGGTGGTTTGACATTAATTGGTTTGGAATTGTGGTGGTTTTTGTTCAGTAAATCTCAAGGGCAGCAAGCTGAATATATTCAGGGGATACAAGAGTTGACTATTACTGTAGACGGGGGTTATGAGCCTGCCACTGTAGTTGTAAAAGTAGGTCAATTAGTCAGGCTCAATTTCTTGAGACGCGACCCCAACAGTTGTCTTGAAAAAGTGTTGTTACCAGATTTTAATATTGTGCGAGAATTACCTCTAAATCAGGTAACGGCTGTTGAATTCACCCCTGATAAACCTGGACGATACCTATTTACTTGCGGCATGAATATGTTTAGGGGTGTGGTGGAAGTACAAAGCTAAATCAAATAGACAGTTGTCAACCTGCGGCAACTGCGACGGTTGAGGCGCCAGTTTTTTTAGCAAGAAATCGCTAAAATAGATGAAAGCTTAAAGAATTTGGAGTGAGCTAAATGCAACTACTACACACGATGCTCCGAGTCGGCAACCTGGAAGAATCCCTCAAATTTTACACTGAGGTTCTGGGCATGAAATTGCTGCGGCAAAAGGACTATCCAGATGGTAAATTTACTCTGGCTTTTGTGGGCTACGGCGATGAATCCGACACTACAGTTTTGGAATTAACATACAACTGGGGCGTCACAGAGTATAATTTAGGGGATGCTTACGGTCATATTGCGATCGGCGTTGACGACATTTACGGTACTTGCGAAGAAATTAAAGCTCGCGGTGGTAAAGTTATTCGGGAACCCGGCCCGATGAAGCACGGTTCAACTGTCATCGCTTTTGTGCAAGACCCAGATGGATATAAAGTTGAATTAATTCAACTGCAAAATCAAGGTAGCAACACCCAGAAAGTAGCAGCAACAACCGCATCCTAACTTTCTTAAGAGGGGGAAGGGGAAGGAAAAACTATCTTCCCTCTTCCGTTTTCCTTTTGACAACAGTCAACTGTCAAAAGTCAACTGTCAACAGTCAACAGTCAACTGAAACTTTTAATGCGATCGCACCGACGGTACAAACTGCTGCAAGTAACTCTTTTGCCACAAAATAGAAAAACTGTTGCCTATTTGACTTAAACTATCAAATTTAGGGATTAATTTAGCTTCTCGGCGCTTGTCTAAGGCAGCTAGCGCCGAAAAGAAGACAGCTAATAATGACAAAAATACCACCATCACAATAAAGAAAATAGTCCAATAAACTACAAATTCGCTTTTGTAGTTGACGGTGAATATCGAGTTAATCACTGAATCCGATAAATACAAGAGCAGCCCTACTGAAAACCACACCCCGAACAATACCCACGTCCACTTAAACATATCTGTTGCAGTCTTGTTATTTTTAGACACAGAAAGTTCTAAATCTCTAATTAGACTGTTAATTTTTGATGTGACTTCATACAAAGTATATTGCAAAGACTCTCTGATATAATTTAGCTCGTTGTCGAGGTTTATGCACTGCTCGGAGGTGCTTTTGTCAAAACTGAGATTTTGGAGTTTCTTGCGGTACACAGACAGTTTATGGCCTAGGGTGTAATCCCATTTTTGCAGCCGCTCTATAGTCAAATACAAAAGTTCCCTATTAGCATCTAACAAGCTCTGGCAATCTACGATCGACTTAACTAACTTGCTGAGATTGTTGATCTGGTCGTCTACAGTATTTTGGTATTCCCTCTGTTTAGCTGACAAGAAACTTGCCATCTCGACATCCCCATCGCCGCACAGCGACAAAGCCTCACTATACACCTTGTCAATTTCCATTTTATCTAGATACAGTGACGCTTTGCACTCCTCTATTTCGGGAATAGTCAGACATTCTAAGGGCTGATGTTTTACATTAAATTTATATACGAGCGCTGTCAGAATCTGCGCCGATTTCCGGTCAAGCTTGTCTTTGTAAGGTTCTAAAATAATTGCAGCTAGATTTTTGACTCTCGCTTCCGGGTGGTGCAGGAACTCAAAAATTTTGGCAAGTATTTTGGAGAATTCCAAGTCATTAAAATTATTTTCCGCAACTTCCAAAAAGTTTGTTACCGCTGCATCCTTTTTGGCATTCAATTTGTACGGGCCCGCAAGTGCGATCGCAGCAAATACTCTCTCGATCCAAAACAGATATTCCTCGCAATCCATTGGCAGGCCCGGCAGCAGCCAGCTAGGGCCGTACACCCAAAAATCGAGACAATTCTCATATTCCTTGCTGCTGTCATTTCTACTGTCGCCCAAAGCAAATTTGTTGATTCCTAACAGTTTAATTTGCTCTTCTACAACCAGCCGCTCAATTTCCCCTGCATTGATTGTGACATTGACAGCACCTTCTTTTCCTTGTCGTTGTCCAGCTTCATCCAACCAAATTGACTTAATAGTAACAGCCGCAGACCACCGGATTAAAGGAGTCGATCCCCCTACCGCTTCCTGTTCTAACGCCGCCAGCAGATTTTTGCTAAAATCACTTGCTCTAGCCGCTCTCTCACTTGATATCAGCTCATCTCGCACCTTCCCCAATGCCTGAATCCCCAAAGCGCGAAACAGCAAATTCGGATGCGGTTTTCTGACGGATTCGGGTATATTTTCTCTGAATATTCCGCTTTTCGGTACGCCCACAACTTCAGCAAAAGGCTCGCTACCGCACTGTTGCAGGGTTTTTTCAACTATGTTTATTCTTTGCCAGGGTTGAGTATATTTAGTGAGAATGAAGATTAGCGCTGTGCCGCTGCACCCGATTGACTCAGGGATGCTAGTGCGATCGACTTTCCACAGATTGCTCGTCATAATTTGTCGCCATGACAATTGTTAGATATTGACGCCGTTATTTTATGCTTTATTCAACTTTACATCTACTACTGGTTTTTGTCAATATTCTTCCCGGAAGCATAGGGAGCTAGAAACGCGGTTTCACAAGTAAATTTCTCCTGACTAAATCCCAGATTTTTCCTCTCAACCTGGTTTAGCAAAGCAAATGTGCATCCCCAACTAAATCTAATATTATTTTGCAATAATCGGTCAAATGTCAAAATTTTAGGTATGGTCACGCAACCCAACCTACTACAGTCATTTCTTTGTCGGAGCTTTTAATATTTTGTCCGTCACCATTTCGTCAACGATTAAGTCGCTGATAATTTGAGCTCCGTGGGAGGTAAAGTGCAACCCGTCATTATTTTTTACATAGCCTCGCTTACCCGATTTATTAGCAACTACTGGAACAAATTTCCCGCCTTTTGCAAAAGTCTCCCAAGTCGAAATAAATTCAATTTTTGCTGAAGATTTGCTGGAATTTTTATAAATATTGTTCATGACGGGAAAAGCTTTGATATAAAAATTTTTCTTAGGTATAGATTGACCGATCCAATACACTTTTCTTACGGATGACGAATCCAGTAAATTTGCATATTTTTCAACTCTTTCTTGATAAGCTTTTTGCCATTCTTGGGTCATAAAAACCCGAGCTTTTCCTTGAGAATCAATGATATTTTGAGGGTCGTTTGCTCCGAACAAAACTATCACTACATCGGGCTGATAATTATTAAGAACTTGGCGAGTTCTGGCATACCAGTCATAATAATCTATCCGATTTAATCCGGTCGATACCTTGTAGTCAATTTTTGTATCGGAGATATTGTATTTTTTCTTAAGAGTGTACTGGAGTTGAATTCCTAAGTCGAACATTACGGAATCTCCTATAAATAAAAATCTGCGATAAGGTCTGGTCAGCTTGGGTTTAGCTGGAGTGGGTTTTTTAGCAGGTTTTGGGGGCGCAATTGCCGCTTTTGTTTCGGTTTTGACAGGAGGAAGTTCTGATTTTTTGGGGAGGCTATCGAAGTTAATCTCTTTAATTTTGCTCCAAAAATCTTGTTCTGATTTTCGGAAACCGTCTATTTCAATCTGGCGCGCGGCTTGTTTAATTTCGGGACTGGCGAAAGGAGTTGAAGCAAAGCTTTTCAGAAATAATGATAAGTTTGAAAATATTAAAGTGAGAATTACAGAAGTAACAATCAGCAAAATTTCCCGGTCTTTCATATTTCTTAGAAATTAAAGTAAATAAAAGGCGGAACGGTACTAGGCCCCAACATCAAGATAGTATACACGAGCAGCGAAACTAAGACAACCCGAAAGAAAATGTTTTTTAATGACAATACGGTTTGCAATAGTTTCGCGATGCGATCGCCCCAGAAGTTGATCGCGCCGATGACTGCAATTACTAAATACAATTGCCAAAAGTTAAATTGAAAAGTTGCGACGGCAGGATGGACAATTCCTTCCAAAAAACTCACCGCAGTTTCCCAGTTGGGAGTTCCGAAAAATACCCAGCTACAAGTAACAAAACTAAATGTTAACAACCAACTGCAAAATTTAGCAAATCTGGGAAAGGCATAGTCTAATTTAAAGTGAATAGCTTGGGGGATATCTTTACATAAATGGTTGACAATTAATCCTAAACCGTGAATTGCTCCCCAGAAAATAAAGTTTAAACCTGCGCCGTGCCAAAATCCACCGATCGCCATTGTCATCAGTAAATTTACGTACTTCCTCAACTTGCCGTATTTGTTGCCACCTAACGGAAAATAAACGTAATCCCTCAGCCACTCCGAAAGGCTGATGTGCCACCTTTTCCAAAATTCTTGCAAGCTGAGCGATCGGTATGGCATATTAAAGTTGGCAATGGGTTTGAAACCCAGCAAACAGGAGATGCCGTTGGCTAAATCCGAGTAGCCGCTGAAATCTACGTAAATTAAACAGGAATAGGAAATTGCCGCGAGGATTAAATCGATGCTGCTGTACTGCTGGGGGACTTTGAATGGCAATTCAGTAAAGTTAAACAAAAAACTCGATAAAGTATATTTTTTGAAGAGTCCAGACAGAATCAAAACTATAACTTCTTCGATTTGATAGTCGTACTTTTCCGGGGAATTTAGCTGCGAGTAAAATTCGCGAGCTCGCGAGATTGGCCCGGAGGCAATTTGCGGAAAGTAGGTAATGTAGGCGGCATAGTCTACAAATTTCGGACAGGGGATTTTTTGCTGGTAGCAGTCGATTAAATGAGAAATCGTTCTAAAAGTGTAGAACGACACGCCGACGGGGGCGATTATTTGCACAACTTGAAAGCTGGCTGGAATTTGTAGCTGGTTAAGTACCTCAAATAAAGAAGTGACAAAGAAGTTGCAATATTTAAAGATGCCGAGATAGGCAATGTTGACAATTAGGCCGGAGATGAAAGCAAGTTTTTTATATTTACCGTTGCCGAGAACCCGGAGAATGATATAATTGCAGACAGTACATAAAACGAGGAGCAAGAGAAAGTCGAAACTCCAAAAGGAATAAAATAATAAACTGGCAACTAACAAGACAATTTTATACAACTCGACTTGGGGTTTCACAGAGACGATCGCGCTAAAAATAATTAGGAAAAATACTAAAAATTGGTAAGTGGGAAATAGCATAAATCTCAGCCGATTAAAAATCTTGTTTCTGGCAATATTTTTATAAGTACCGTCAGCCAACCTACCCCGAAGGGTATCGCCAGAGTCGGTCTGAACGCACCAAAATTCGGGGTGGATTGCGGAGTGTAAGCTTTTGCAAGAGGTCAATTAGGTCACAAGTTCCGCCTTAGTTAACCGCACTCATAAATTCATAATCCTGTTTAAAGATTATGATGGTTGTGAGACGATGTATTAACGGATAACAACAGGAATCCCCTTGATTGCGAGGAACCAACGTGCAGCCAACAGACCCTAGCAAATTTACAGATCAAGCCTGGGAAGCGATTGTCAAATCCCAGGATGTAGCCCGCCGCTTTGCCAATCAGCAGCTAGAGGTTGAACATTTAGCCATCGCCCTTCTCGAACAGCAAGGTCAGGTCAACAGCATTCTCAGCAAAGCTGGAGTCGATGCCGCCCGCTTTGCCCAGCAGTTAGATGCTTTTGCCAAACGACAGCCCAGAGTTGCCAACGCTGACCAACTATACCTCGGCCGCGGCTTAGAAGTGATGTTAGATGTTGCCGAGGCCACCAGGGCGACTTGGCAAGATAATTTTATCGCCGTTGAACATTTATTAATTGGCTTAGTAGAAGACGAACGAGTCGGCCGCAGGTTGCTGACAAAAGGCGATGGGCCGCCGGGCCGCCCCGGTTACGATCGCAAACCCCCAGCCGGTACACTCGATCGACCAAAACTAGAAGAAGCAATCAAATTAGTCCGCGCCACTGCTAAAACCCAAGAAAAAAATTCCGAAACGGGGAAAGGCAGCCGCAGCAGCGCTAAAGCCCAAGATCAAGATGGCGAAGCTAACTCCGACGCCCTCAGCAAGTACGGCCGAGATTTGACAGAAGCCGCCAAAGCCGGCAAACTCGACCCAGTAATCGGCCGCGACGAGGAAATCCGCCGCGTGGTGCAAGTTCTTTCCCGCCGCCAAAAAAACAATCCAGTGTTAATTGGCGATCCCGGAGTCGGAAAAACTGCGATCGCCGAAGGTTTAGCGCAGCGAATTGTCAACGGCGACGTACCCGAATCTTTGAAAAATCGCCAGCTATTTAGCCTCGACATGGGCAGTTTAATTGCTGGGGCAAAATTCCGGGGCGAATTTGAAGAACGATTGCGATCTGTCCTGCGGGAAGTCATCGATTCCGACGGGCAAATTGTCCTATTTATTGACGAATTGCACACCGTTGTCGGGACTGGCGGCGGTGGCAGTTCCGGTTCGGGAATGGATGCGGGAAACTTGTTAAAACCGATGTTAGCCAGAGGCGAATTGCGCTGCATCGGCGCTACAACTCTCGACGAATTCCGCAAGAATATTGAAAAAGATCCTGCACTGGAACGCCGCTTTCAACAAGTATTTGTCGGCGAACCCAGCGTTGAAGATACTGTTTCGATTTTGCGCGGTTTGAAAGACCGTTACGAACGCCACCACGGGGTAAAAATTACTGATTCGGCCCTGGTAGCTGCTGCAACTTTGTCTTTCCGCTATATTTCCGATCGCTTTTTGCCGGACAAGGCGATCGACCTGGTAGATGAAGCGGCCGCCCACTTGAAAATGGAGATTACCTCTAAACCTGTGGAATTGGAAGGAATCGACCGCCGGCTGATGCAGTTGGAAATGGAAAAATTGTCGATCGAAGGGGAAGGAAAAGGTGCTCTAGCCCCTGGGCTCGGCTTCCGCGTCGAACGCATCACATCGGAGATTGACATCTTAAAAGTCAAGCAGGAAAAATTGTCCTCTCAGTGGTTGGGCGAAAAGCAGTTGTTGGATGCAATCAATAAATTGAAAGCAGAAGAAGACCAATTGCGAGTCCAAATTGAACAGGCAGAAAGGGCTTACGATTTGAATAAAGCCGCACAGTTAAAGTACGGCAAGTTGGAAACTGCGGTGCGCGATCGCGAAGCGAAAGAAGCGGAACTTTTGAAACAGCAAGCTCAAGGTTCTTCCCTGCTGCGCGAAAAAGTTACTGAGGGCGATATTGCGGAAATTGTCGCCAAATGGACGGGCATTCCGGTGAACCGGTTGTTAGAATCCGAACGCCAAAAATTGCTGCAATTGGAAAAACACTTGCACCAAAAAGTCATCGGTCAAGAGGAAGCTGTAACAGCCGTGGCAGCGGCAATTCGGCGCGCTAGGGCGGGGATGAAAGACCCCGGAAGGCCGATCGGCTCTTTCTTGTTTATGGGCCCGACAGGCGTCGGCAAAACTGAGTTAGCGAGGGCGTTGGCGGAGTTTTTGTTTGACAGCGATGATGCGATCGTCCGCATCGATATGTCGGAATACATGGAAAAGCACAGCGTTTCCCGGTTGGTAGGAGCTCCCCCCGGATATGTCGGTTACGATGAAGGGGGACAACTTTCCGAAGCAGTGCGGAGACATCCTTATTCGGTAGTGCTATTTGACGAAGTGGAAAAAGCGCACCCGGACGTATTTAACATTTTGCTGCAAGTGTTGGATGACGGCAGAATTACCGATTCTCAAGGTCGAGTGGTTGACTTTAGAAATACCGTAATTGTGATGACTAGCAATATCGGCAGCGACCACATTTTAGACGTGTTTACTAAGAAGGAAAAAACCGTCAAAAAACCTGCTAGCCGGAAGCAGGAAATGAAAGATTTGTCAAGTCAAAAGACAGATTATAAAGTGGCGGCAGACGGTACTGTCGAGGTGTCGGCCGAGCGAGTTGATGTTGATACTGTAACTAAGAGTGAAAACAAGACTGAAAATAAGAGTGAAAATGAAAATTTATTGACTCAAGACCGGGAGACAGATCAAGAGTACGAACAGATGTTAAAACGGGTGATGACAGCGCTGCGATCGCACTTCCGGCCTGAATTTCTCAATCGGGTGGACGAGACAATTTTGTTCCACACTTTGAGCAAGGTCGAACTGCGGCAAATAGTCAGTATCCAAGTGAAGCGGATCGAGCGTTTGTTGGCAGAGCAAAAAATTACTTTGGAACTGTCGGATGCGGCGAAAAACCATATCACAGATGTCGGTTACGACCCGGTTTACGGCGCTCGTCCCTTGAAACGCGCCATCCAGCGGGAGCTGGAAAACCCGCTGGCCAACAAGATTCTGGAAAATGCGTTTGTGGAGGGTGATACAATTGCGATCGACTGCGAAAATAACACTTTGCAATTTCGCAAAAAAGATTCTCGCCCAGCGCTAGTCGGTAATAGTTTGTAGTTGCGTTAGGAACAGGCAAGATGCCTGTTCCACAAACCATCAATTCTCTTGTGGAACAGGCATCCTGCCTGTGATTGAAAATTAGCAACAGGCAAGATGCCTGTTCCACAAATAATAAGTCTTCTTGTGGAACAGGCATCCTGCCTGTGATTGAAAATTAGCAACAGGCAAGATGCCTGTTATTGAAAATGGTGACTTGATATCAAGAATTCGAGATGGTGCGGCTGCCGTAAGCATCCAGGCTGTAGGCGGGAACGCGAACGCTGTAATCCATCTCTGTTGCTGTGATTGCTACAGCCAATTTTTCAAAAGATTCATCGTTCCAATTCCGCTCGTGGATGGGCTTTGACTGTTCGCCCAGAAAATATGCTTGAGTGCCAATTAATGCTGCTGCGACCCAACCGACGATTAAAAGAGCGATTACAATAGCCATATTTGCTTTTTCCTTAACTTTTGTTGCTTTATGTAAACTAATGTAACGAAAATTTGTAATAAACGTCAAGGTACTGTAATGTCGTGGCAACCGTCCGGCAGGTAGTAAATACCGCACCTAATCCTGAGTCTGTAGGGTGCGCTTAGTGTCAACAAGGGCTCGATCCCCCCTAGCCCCCCTTAATAAGGGGGGGACAAGAGTGTTCTCAAAGTCCCTCTTATCAAGGGGGATTTAGGGGGATCTAGACTGGGCTATCAGCGAGAGATACAGAGGGGTTTCAGGCTTAAGTTGACACGCCTTGGTAGGGTGTGTACCGCGCATCGGTCTTTCGGGTGTGCACTGCGCATATGTATCGGAATTGTGAACTGTATCCGAAATAGCAAAACAGATTGTTGAGATTTTATAGTTAAGAACTTATAAGTTTTGCATTAATAAATTACGATTAAAACTCTGCCGCTGGCATGAGGAATAGCGGCCAAATTATAAGTTATGATTTATCAGTTTGGATGGGAACTAACAAATCCCAATTACCAAATTTTAAGTACAAATTACCAATTACCAATCATCGCTACAAATCATGCCAAACTCAATGTTAAATGACGACCCGTTGTGGTTCAAAGACGCGATTATTTACGAAGTGCCAGTTCGGGCTTTTGCCGACAGCAATGCAGACGGTATCGGCGACTTTAGAGGACTGACAGAAAAACTGGATTACCTGCAAAACTTGGGAGTAACAGCAATTTGGGTACTGCCATTTTTTCCCTCGCCGCTCCGAGACGACGGCTACGATACATCTCACTATACCACCGTCAACCCGATTTACGGCACATTAGAGGATTTTAAAGAGCTTTTAGAAGCAGCGCACCAGCGGGGAATTCGAGTCATTATTGAGTTAATTGTCAACCACACTTCCGACCAGCACGCTTGGTTTCAGCGATCGCGCCGCGCCCCGAAAGGCAGTAACGAAAGAGACTTTTACGTGTGGAGCGACACCCCGGAAAAATATCAAGATGCTCGGATTATTTTCCAAGATTTTGAGACCTCTAATTGGGCGTGGGATTCTGTAGCAAAAGCTTATTACTGGCACCGTTTTTATTCCCACCAACCAGATTTGAATTACGACAATCCGGCCGTCCGCCAAGCCATCTTAGATGTGGTAGATTTCTGGTTGGCACTGGGAGTAGACGGACTGCGGATGGATGCGGTGCCTTACCTGTACGAACGCGAAGGTACTAACTGCGAAAACCTGCCAGAAACTCACCAATTCCTGAAGCAATTGCGGCAGCACGTAGATGAGAAATTTCCGAACCGGATGCTGCTTGCTGAGGCGAATCAATGGCCGGAGGATGCGGTTGAATATTACGCTGCTGGGGATGAATGTCACATGAACTTTCATTTTCCGCTGATGCCGCGTTTATTTATGGCTTTGCACATGGAAGATAGCTTCCCAATTAGCGACATTCTCCAGCAAACTCCGCAGATTCCCAATAACTGTCAGTGGGCATTATTTTTGCGGAATCACGATGAATTGACGCTGGAAATGGTGAGTGATGAAGACCGAGATTATATGTATCGGGTTTACGCTCAAGATACTCAGGCGAGAATTAATTTGGGCATCCGCCGCCGCTTGGCTCCTTTGATGGGAAATAACCGCCGCCGCATTGAGTTGATGAATGCTTTGCTGCTGTCTCTGCCGGGTACGCCGGTGCTTTACTACGGCGATGAAATTGGCATGGGAGACAATATCTATTTGGGCGATCGGAACGGGGTGAGAACTCCGATGCAGTGGAGCGGCGATCGCAATGCCGGTTTCAGCCGCGCTAACCCGCAGCGGCTGTACGCACCGCCCATTGTTGACCCTGAATATCACTACGAATCTGTTAACGTGGAGGCGCAGCGGGCTAATCCGAGTTCTCTTTGGTGGTGGATGAAACGCCTAATTGCAATTAGGCAGCGCTTCCAGGCATTCGGCCGCGGAACTTGCGAGTTTCTGTACCCGGAAAATCGCAAAGTTTTAGCTTTTGTGCGCACTTATCAAGACGAACACATCCTCGTAGTGGCTAATTTGTCGCGCTTCGTTCAGACCGCAGAATTAGACCTTTCGCCCTTTAAAGGTGCTGTTCCAGTGGAGATTTTCGGCCGCACTGAGTTTCCGGCGGTGGGCGAGTTGCCTTACTTTTTGAGCTTGAGTCCTCACACGTTTTACTGGTTTACTCTGACTGTTAAACAAGAAGATTTTTCGTTGCACAGTTATCACACAGACTTGCCGAGTTTGGCGGTCATCGGCAATTGGAAAACCGCTTTTGCTACAAGTCAGTTAAGCGATATGCTGCTCTCTATTTTGCCGAATTACTTGCGATCCAGTCGCTGGTTTATCGGTACAGACAGGACTACTCAATCATTAGAAATAAGTGAAGTTGTGCCTGTTGAAATTAAAGATAGTGCGGGGGAGCAATCTACAGTTTACATTCTGTTTTTGCAGTTAAATTATACTGAAGGTATGCCGGAAACTTACGTTTTGCCTTTAGGTTGGGAAGAGATGAAAGGCGATGCGGACGATCGGGCGATCGCGCGCCTGCACTTCCCAGAAACCAACGAAGTCGGGGTACTATTTGATGCTGCGGGCGACAAAGGTTTCCTGAGCGCGTTGCTGGGGGCGATCGCCAGTTCTCGCAGTTACAAAGGTACAGCAGGTCAACTGGTAGGAATTGCCGACAGTCCATTCAGCTCAGAACAAGATTTATCCCACCTCGAACCTCACCTGTTCAAAAAAGAACAAAGCAATACATCAGCAGGTTACGGCGACCGCTTCGTCCTGAAAATATTGCGAAAAGTCGAGGAAGGCATCAACCCCGAATTAGAAATCGGACGCTTTTTAACAGAACGCAACTCGATTCAACACTACGCTCCAATTGCCGGAGCATTGGAATATCACACCCAAGGAAAACAAGTCGTTACAGTCGGAATATTACAAAAATTAATCCCCGACAGCATAGACGCTTGGTCTTATACATTAGACACACTGCGCGACTATTTCGAGCAAGTAATGACAGTAGAAGCAAAGCATTCCGGCGATAATTTATCAACTTCCCCCGCAAATTATTTACCGAGCACTTTGACTGCACAAATGCAGCGGCCGTCCAACTCGCTAGTAGCCGATTTATCCCTAGAAATTCCCGCCTTAGCTCGGGAACTCATCGGCTCTTACTTAGCGTCAGCAGAACTTTTAGGTCAGCGGACAGCCGAACTTCACCTCGCTTTAGCTTCTGACATAGAAAACCCCGCTTTTGCCCCAGAAAACTTCACATCATTTTACCAGCGTTCGATCTATCAACAGATGAGAAATCTAGCAGGAAGGACTTTGCTGCTACTAAAAAAACGGCTGTCCCACCTGCCACCTGCCACCCAAAAATTGGCACAAACTCTGCTCAACCGCGAAGACTTGCTGATGGAACGTTTCAAGTCTATTTTGAACTTGAGAATCACGGCTGATAGAATTCGCTGTCACGGAGATTTTCATTTCGGGCAAGTTCTTTATACAGGTAAAGACTTCGTAATTATTGATTTCGGAGGAGAACGGAATCGACCCTTAAGCGAGCGGCGGATGAAAAGGTCGCCCCTGCGAGATGTTGCGGGAATGCTGCAATCTTTTAATTACGCTGTTACTTTGGCACTCCGCAATGAAGTAGAAAGCGGCATGATTCGCCCTGAAAATCTCCCGGAGATGCAGCAGTGGGCGAACGTTTGGCATCGCTGGGTTAGCCTGACTTTTGTCAAGAGTTATTTGGCGACAGCAGCCGATGCAAATTTCTTGCCAAAATCTATCCCGGAACTGCAAGTTTTGCTCGATGCTTACATCTTAGAAAAAGGGGTTGCCGAACTGGTATACGAACTCAATTACCGCTTGGATGGGGTAGAAATTCCCCTTCAGCGGATTCTACAGTTGTTGCCCCGTTGAGTAAATACAGCGTATTCCAGGTTTGTGAAGTGTAGGGACACGGCAGTGCCGTGTCCCTAGGGGAAAGCTCACTATAGACGGGTGTACTTCATAAATGTGGAATCTGCTGTAAGTAGGATGCGTGACTTTCTAGTTGTTCAATTAACAGCGAGATGCTGGAGAGTCACGCACCTTACACCATACCAAATCTGCTTTGATAACGACTTTATCGACCAAGAGAATTCGTTGCTATACAAACAAATTACGCGCGACGCGAGACTGCAATAAACAATAGTAAAAAACAGATTTCCTATTACTTAAAATAAAGAGCTGCTTGATACAAAACTTGTTCTTGATGAGTTAACAAAGTGCAGTCAGAAAGCGGGTAAGCCACACAAGTAACAGCGTAGCCAGCTTGCAATTCTGACGGCTTCAAAAACTTTTGTTCGCTTTGGTCGATTTCACCGCTCAGCAGTTTGACAACGCAAGCAGAACACTCTCCTTGCTTGCATCCATTCGGCAAGCGGATGCCGGCATCTTCTGCTATATCTAAGATATACTGGTCGTCTGGTACTGCGATCGTGCGATCGAGCGCGAGAGCCTCATTCACCAACCGAACTTGATAAACTGCCATTTTTTTCTTATTCCTCGCGAAAAGGCGGGTTTACGATGCTGTTAGTCCTAGCAAATATTTCGGGTAAAACCCGCCCCTACAACTAGAAAGGGCGGATTTATATCGTGTATATCTAGACAAGTGCTTCTTGATAATCGAGATTTTCATCTAGATAAATAGCCCGAATATCCTCCGGCAAGTTTGATTCTAAAGTTTGATATCCTTTTTGCAGCAAAGCCTTCACCTGAGCCGGCGAAATAGCTTCGCCTTCTGCTTGCAAATAAGCTGCTATTCGAGTTTCGCTCCAGCGGAAAGTCTGAGCCATCAACACCACTAAACGCGGCAGCGGCGCTAACAATTCTAAGGCTTGTTTGACGTAACACCACAGGGGAGGCGGAGCCGATTGCAAAGAATAATGAATCGTCTCAACAGGGGGCAATTCAGCTTGATTTATGCAGACTGCGGTGACATTAATCAGCCAGTTTTGGAGACTGAGATTTCCGCCATCAGACTCTTGGATCTCGCGGCGCAAATCGAGGCCTCGGAGTTCGTGATAGATGTGCAGCCAAGTGTGGGCAAATAGGTAATCGCCTTGTACGGGCGATCGCACGGAATGGCGAATCAGGGAGTGTACAATTTGAGCGTAGCGACAAAAAATCGCCGTGAAGAAGCGACCCTGATCCGGATGGTTTTGAAACAGAGTCAATAATTCCTGGTCGCTGTGATGGAACAGGGATTTGACCACAGGATGGTTGAGTTCTGAAAAATTAGGTGTTTGCACAATTGTTATGGAAAGGTTTGGAGAATAAATGCGGGTGCAGCCCGATTCTACAACACGATATACATTTGATGCAAGTGTTTAAAAAATATGTTGATAATAAAGTCAAATTAATTATATAATTAAGTTGTAGGTGACGGTGAATAAACCTCAATTAGTAGAGCGATTTTTATTTGTTCACCGTCACCTACAAAGGTTGTTTAAATGGTAAATTATTTGTATGTCTAGCATTAATACTGGTATCGAATGGACTGACAGAACGTGGAATCCAACGACGGGCTGCGATAAAGTCAGTCCGGGCTGCACGCATTGTTATGCCGAAGCATTAACAAAAAGGTTTCACACTAATTTTCCTAACGGTTTTGATTTAACACTGCATCGCGAGCGGCTGCAAGAACCCAAACGCTGGCGAAAACCGAGTCGCATTTTCGTGAATTCGATGAGCGATTTATTTCACGAAGAAGTTCCTTTTTCATTCCTTCAAGAAGTTTTTGAAGTGATTCGAGAAACTCCTTGGCACGTATATCAAATTCTGACCAAAAGACACGAACGCCTTCGCGAACTAGCAGATAAATTAGACTGGCATGACAACATTTGGATGGGAGTTTCTGTGGAAAATCAAAAGTACGTTGACAGGATTGATTGTTTGCGAAAAGTACCTGCCAAGGTCAGATTTCTCTCGTGCGAACCGCTTTTAGGTGCTTTGGATATTGATTTAAAAGGCATTCATTGGGTAATAGTTGGGGGAGAATCTGGACAAAAACACCGTCCCATGCAAGCAGAATGGGTTGAAAGTATTCAACAGCAGTGTGAGGAGGCTGAAGTAGCGTTTTTCTTCAAGCAATGGGGAGGTAGAACACCTAAAGCTGGTGGGCGACTTCTGGATGATAAAATTTGGGATGAGATGCCGGAAGCATGGGATAAACATCAAAGGCAATTTAATGGCTACACTTTCAGGATGAGTCGTAACTCAAATAAAGTAGTAGCACCTACTTTGGTGAAAATGTAACTGTCACCTTCTCTCCAAATGTAATTTCTCCTTTGTACTTCCTTCGTTTACTGGCAGGTGGATCTGCTATTATTTTACCTTGTTGTTCGAGTTTCTTAAGAGCTTCTTTGTAATTTTTACTAATGTAGCGCTTGCCAACATGATGCTGATTGTAAATTTGTTCCATAGTCATCGTCTGAGCGGCAAATTCATCCAACAACAAATTTTCAAGCTCATCCAGAGGACGGTAAAGCTCATATAAGAGGGGATATCTAGGTGGAGCGGGATTGTATTCAAAAGAAGAAACACCTTGTTTAGCGCTAGAGCTTTCTCCAGCCATGATTTCTTTCATGATTGAATAACCCAAAACATTTTTTGATACAAAAATTAAATGATGGGTAGTCCGATTACCGCCTTCATTTTTAAAGCAAAATGGGAGTACATATGAGCCACCTATTTCTTTCAAAGCCTGAGAGATAGCCTCCACAATTATTAACTCTCGCTCCTCTGGTTGCTTCGATTCAAGCTGTCCCCTAAGATTGTCGGCTCGTTCTTTACCGAAGAGAGAATTCATGTGCTTCTCTACGGCTGTATTATGCAATCCCATGTTGATCCGGTTGTAGTTAAAGAAAAATATACAATCACAACCCCAATCTTTGATGACCGATCCAATTAGCGCAAGTGACAAGCCTTTATAACCCCAAGGGTCGATAAAGAATAGTGTAGGAATCTTAGTGATTTGTTTAATTGCTTGAACAATTTCTTCTCCAACCTCCTTATTTAAAAGTATTGGCTTATGAGTTAACCTGCCTATATCTGGGATGGATTCTATAGCCTGCTGGAGAGACTGAGTATTATTTGAGTCCTTATCATTAAACAACGTTACTAGCATTTGTGACATATCTGGCTCGGCAATAGCACGTTCCAAGATAAGTAATGGAGTAGACTTAGAACCGTCTTTATAGCGACCGGGCCCAGAGAACAAATCAATATAGGCAATTTTATTACTCCATTTCTTTGCTGTGGGTATAATTACCTTTGCCCAGGCCCAAAAGTATTTAGCAACTATTTCTGATTTTACTAAAGAATTATCTCTGGACTCATCAAAGAAAGAACTGTCAGCCATCACAGTCACCTCTACACTTTAGTTAATTTTACTGTGGCTAAACAATAGTACCATAACCTCCGCCCCCAGGAGTCTCAATGACAAACACCTCCCCCGGCTGCATTTCCACACTCGCCGTACTCCCCAATTCCTCAACTTTACCCTCAACCTTTTCAACATAATTCCGCCCAACTTTCCCCGCTTCCCCCCCATTCAAACCGCAAGGAGAAATTACCCGCCGCCCCGATAAAATTCCCGCCGTCATCGCCTCCCGAAACCGCACTCGCCGCACCACTCCATTACCGCCGCGATGATATCCATTCCCCCCGCTATTAGCCCGAATTGCAAAACTTTCTAACAACACTGGAAACCGCCATTCTAATACTTCGGGATCGGTTAAACGCGAATTAGTCATGTGAGTTTGAACCGCATCCGTACCATCAAAACTTGCACCCGCACCCGCACCGCCGCAAATAGTTTCATAATATTGATAGCGCTGATTTCCAAAGGTAAAATTATTCATAGTTCCCTGAGAAGCCGCCATCACTCCCAAAGCGCAATACAAAGCATCGGTAATATTCTGCGATGTTTCCACATTTCCCGCAACTACCGCTGCTGGATAGCGAGGATTCAGCATACAGCCTTCGGGATTGATGATTTCGAGAGGTTTCAAACAGCCCGCATTTAGAGGAATATCGTCATCTACCAACGTGCGGAAAACATACAAAACAGCGGCTTTGCACACGGCTGCAGGAGCATTAAAATTGTTGGATTGTTGAGCAGAAGTGCCAGTAAAATCTATTTTTGCACTGCGCGCAGATTTGTCAATTGTAATCGCTACCTTAATTTGTCCGCCACTATCCATCGGATAAGTAAACTCGCCATCTTGCAACACATCAATTACCCTGCGTACCGACTCTTCCGCATTGTCTTGTACGAAGCCCATATAAGCTTGCACAGTCTCTAATCCATAATGTTCTACCATCTTAATAAGCTCTTCGGCGCCGCGCTTGTTAGCAGCAATTTGTGCTTGCAAATCAGCTATATTTTGAGCGGAATTGCGAGCCGAAAAATCCCCCTCGTTCAGAAGTTCTAGTAATTCTTTTTCTCTAAAATTGCCCTTGCTAACTAACAGAAAATTGTCAAGCAATACACCTTCTTCAGTTATTGTTGTACTGTTAGGAGGCATGGAACCGGGACTGATGCCGCCGATGTCGGCGTGGTGTCCCCGCGAGGCTACATAAAACAAAGGAAGGGAGGAATCACGATCGCATACTGGAGTAATAACGGTGATATCTGGCAAGTGTGTGCCGCCGTTGTAGGGATTGTTAGAAACATAAACATCGCCCGGTTGAATCGCATTGCCTTGTGCTAAAATTAAAGCTTCAACGCTTTCGCTCATCGAGCCTAGATGTACGGGAATGTGCGGCGCGTTGGCAACTAATTGCCCGTTTTTGTCGAAAATTGCACAGGAAAAGTCGAGGCGTTCTTTGATGTTGACTGATGAACTTGTGTTTTGCAATGTGACGCCCATTTGTTCCGCGATCGCCCGAAACAAATTATTAAAAATTTCCAGCAAAACTGGATCTGATTTAACCGCAGATAAACGCGAATCAACGCGGATATTATCTGCGTCCACCTGCGTGCATCTGCGGTTCAAAATTAGATCGTTATTTTCGGTGATTTCCCCTTCCCAGCCCGGTTCTATGATATTAGTTCCCGTAGCTTCAACGATCGTAGCAGGGCCTTCTATGCAGTCGCCCGATCGCAAATCGTCTCTCTGATAAACAGGCGTTTCCCGCCACCCACCAGCAACGTAGGTTTGCACCGTTGAAATTGGTTGCACAGGCAAGATGCCCGTACCACCAGAGGGGGAAATTGTCGATGCTTCCGGCACATCCATTCTTTCTACAACTTCCACCGAAACCGCTTCCACAATCAGCGGTTTTTCTGGCATAATAAAACTGTAACGCTGTCGGTGTGCTGCTTCAAATTCAGCCTGCATGACCTCAATAGTGTCAGCAAAATCTACCGCCAAAACCGAGTCACTTCCCTGATATTTTAAGCGCAGCTTCCTAATAACTAAAACCTCTGACTCATTCTCTGCGTTCTCTGCGCCTCTGCGGTTCAATTCCCTCTTCCCCTCAGCCTCCAATGCAGTTAAAATATGATGTAAATCAGTAATTAATTCGAGACGTAATTGTTGCTCGATCGCCCTTTCCCGAATAGCCCGCACATCAGCCAAACCCATACCGTAAGCCGACAACACACCCGCATAAGGGTGAATAAACACCCGTTTCATCCCCAAAGCATCGGCGATCGCGCAAGCGTGTTGGCCGCCCGCACCACCGAAACAGCACAATGTATACTCCGAAACATCGTAACCGCGCTGAAGCGAGATTTTTTTGACAGCATTTGCCATCTTTTCCACAGCGATCGCCAAAAAACCCTCCGCCACCTGTTCCGGCGTCCTCTCGCCCCCAATTTCCCCCGCTAGTTGCACAAATTTTTGGTTTACTACGTCAGGGGCGATCGGCAAATCTCCATTCAATCCAAATACTTTCGGGAAAAAATCCGGTTGAATTTTCCCCAACATCACATTGCAATCAGTCACCGTCAAGGGGCCGCCTTTGCGATAGCAAGCAGGCCCAGGATTGGCCCCTGCAGACTCCGGCCCGACGCGGTAGCGAGCTCCGTCAAAAAAGACAATTGAACCGCCGCCGGCTGCTACAGTGTGAATTGCCATCACGGGCGATCGCAATCTCACCCCAGCAATTTCCGTCTCAAATTCGCGTTCGTATTCGCCGTTAAAATGGGCAACATCTGTGGAAGTTCCGCCCATATCAAAGGTAATAATTTTATCAAAACCTGCCTTTTTGCTCGTTTGAACTGCACCGACAATTCCCCCAGCAGGCCCGGATAAAATACTATTTTTTCCTTGAAATTGGGCCGCGTCCACTAAGCCGCCGTTGGACTGCATAAACATTAATTTAGGCAGTGGGTAAATTTCCTCGTTCCCAGGCTGTGCCTGGGAACCCATATCCAGAGGCTCTGCCTCTCTTAATTGACTGGTTACTTGTTCGACATAACGCCGTAAAATCGGAGATAAATAAGCATCGACAACCGCAGTATCTCCCCGCGAAACTAATTTCATCAGCGGGCTAACTTCGTGAGATACTGAAATTTGAGTAAAGCCAATTTCTCGGGCTATTTTAGCAACTTGTTTTTCATGTTCCGAGTAGCGGTAGCCGTGCATGAATACGATCGCACAACTGCGAACTCCCTCATCGTATGCTTGCTGTAAAGAGGGGATAAACTGGGGATTGACAGCAGTTAACTCCTCACCCTGAACACTGTAGCGTTCCGCAACTTCAATCACTCGATCGTACAGCATCTCCGGCAGGACAATGTGGCGGGCGAAAATATTCGGGCGGTTTTGATAGCCAATTCTCAGCGCATCGCGGAAACCTTTGGTGATTAACAGAATTGTGCGATCGCCCTTTCGTTCCAGCAAAGCATTTGTCGCTACCGTCGTCCCCATTTTAATCGCTTCAATTTGTGCAGCGGGTATGGGGACATCTGCCCCAATTCCCAAAATATCGCGAATTCCTTGAACTGCGGCGTCGGTGTAGCGTTCTGGGTTTTCCGACAGCAGCTTGTGAATGACTAATTTACCGTCGGGGCTGTTGGCGACAATATCGGTAAAAGTGCCACCGCGATCGATCCAAAATTGCCAGCGAGTGCGATCGTCAAAAACAGCATTCATATCTTTACCACTCATCTTCTCTTTCATTCCTTCACGGCCTTTGCGCCTTCGCGGTTTGTTAAAATAAAACTGCTATATATATCGAATAGCCTCAACCAATCCCTGACAAACACCAGCCAGAAAATCTAAATCCAAAGTCTCAATCCTATCACTTTCTCGATGATAATGCGGATTTCGCATATTAGCAGTATCAGTCACCATAATAGCCGGATAACCATTATCCCAAAAAGGAACATGATCGCTGCGGCGAGTATCGGGGACAATTAAACCTCGATTCGGCACCGGCAGCCACTCGCAGGGCTGACCAGATTTGCGAATTTTGCCACTCAAATTAATCAAATCGGGAACCGTCCGCAAATTGCCAATTAAAGCAATAAAATTACCACTATTTGGATAAAAATATTTCAAGCCAGGGGGGTAGCTTTGAGAATTAGGATTGTGGTTGCAATAACCCAACATTTCCAAAGAAATCATTAACCGGATTGACTTTTGCTGTTGCTTGTATTTAGCTGCATGATGACTGCTTCCCAAACAACCGTATTCTTCCATATCGAAGGCGACTAATTGCACTGGATATTTGAGCGGCCCAGATGCGATATCCCTTGCGAGTTCCAGCAAAACAGCCACACCAGTAGCATTATCATCGGCCCCAGGCGATCCGGGTACAGTATCGTAATGAGCACCAATTACGATCGGCGGCAACCGCTTCTTAACCGCCCGATCGGAGGGGGGTAAATCCAAAATCAAATTGTGATGAATTCGCCCGCGCACCGAAAAATCGTCAATTTCTACAGTTCCCCACTGTGCCAACTGTTCCCGGATGTATTGCTGGACATAAAAATGCCCTTCGGATGCGAGGTATGGATTGCGATCGCGTACAATTTGAATCAGATGGCTGTGCAGGCGTTCCTTGAGATTCATGCGATCGGAGATACAATGAGTACACTAAGATTATATGGGATTGAATTATGATTGGAGAAGTCAGAATCGAAAATTATAAGTCCATTCAAAAGCTGAAGCTGGAACTAGGACGAGTAACTGTATTGATCGGTGAAAATGGCTGCGGCAAGAGCAATATCCTAGAGGCGATCGCCCTTGCTTCTGCTGCTGCTAATTATAAGCTTGATAACGAGTTCTTAGCTGCAAGGGGCCTTCGAGTTACAGAACCTCGATTTATGCGAGCAGCTTTTGAAAAGGAAAATTTAGTTAAAAATATCAAAATTGAGTTAAGAGCAAATAACAAACAACAATTCCGTTGTATTTTACAAAATGATAATGCTCCTTATTCTCAGTGGATGACTAAAAACTTTTGGGGCAACAATGAAACCTCTACAGAGAATCTTTTTAATCTTTTTCTTCAGAAATACGGGGGGCTAGACAGATTTCTATCAATTTTAAAAAACACAACGGAACTACCAGAACAAGACTTATCAAAATTGAACCACGATATAGACTCCTTTATTGAAATACTTCACTTACATCTATTTATAGTTTACTCTCCTGAAAATGCCGCTTTACGAACATTTGAAAAAGAAGGGCAAATTCAACCGTTAGGCATTAATGGCGAAGGCTTGTTTAAACTTATTAATTTTTTGAGTTTAGATGAAAATCAATACAAATTTAATGAAATAAAAAAAAAGCTGCGCTTGATAGATTGGTTTGAAGATTTTGAAGTTCCTCATAATTTAGCAGCAATGCAAACTTCTATCCAAATCACAGATAGGTACTTAGATACTGATTTAAGTTATTTCGACCAAAGAAGCTCGAATGAAGGCTTTTTGTTTTTACTCTTTTACTTTACCTTGTTCATCAGCGATCTCACACCTAAATTTTTCGCGATAGATAACATTGATGCTTCTCTCAACCCCAGATTGTGCCGTCGATTAATGCAAGAATTAGTCGAATTAGCAAAAAAACATGACAAACAAGTCATTTTTACAACTCACAACCCGGCAGTTTTGGACGGTTTGGATTTAGATGATGACGAACAGCGACTGTTTGTCATTTATCGTAACCAATTAGGACATACTAAAGCTAGACGGATTCTCAAACCTAAAACTATCGACGGACAGGAACCTGTTAAATTATCAGAGGCTTTTTTGAGGGGCTATATCGGCGGACTTCCTAAGAATTTTTAATATGACTAATTTTGGATTAATTACAGAGGGATTAACTGACCAGATTGTGATTGAAAGTATTTTAGCAGGATATTTCAATAACCCGGATATAGATATTAGACCGCTTCAACCAGAAAGAGATAAAGATGATGAGAATAAATCTCATAACTATGGAGGTTGGAGTCAAGTTTTTGCTTACTGCGAGTCAAATAATTTTAAGGAAGCATTTCAATTTATCGATTATATTATTATCCAAATAGATACTGATGTTTCAGAAGATTATAATATCGCCAAGCAAGATGAAAATGGTGAGTGGACTCCTCGGCAGTTGATTGAAAAAGTCATAGATAAGTTTAAAAGTTTGATAGGGGAAGATTTTTACACCAAATACGAACAGCGGATCGTATTTGCCATATCAGTACATTCTATTGAGTGCTGGTTGCTGCCGTTGTACTATACAGATAAGAAAAAAGCTAAGTTGATAAATTGTCTGGATACGTTAAACCAGCAGCTTAGTAGAAAAGATGGTTTTACAATCGATCGCAATGCTAAAAATCCTGACTACTACCGACAAATAGCCCGCAAATATTGCAAGCAGAAGGTTTTAATAGCCAGTTACCCAGACAATCCTAGTTTCAAATTCTGGCGTTGCTGAATTACGGTATGATACGGGCAAAAATACGAGAGGGAACCCGAAAATGATTTTTGAGATTTTGATGGG